>JBKJJR010000333.1:0-7885 GCA_046597835.1 Pyrinomonadaceae bacterium | reverse complement strand
ATGACAGATAAGGGCGTAAACATTGCCCCTGCAGAGGGAAAACTTGGTATTTTGCTCGTCGGACTGGGTGCCGTCAGCACGACTTTGGTCGCCGGCGTCGAAGCCGTTAAACGCGGCATTTCGCAGCCCATCGGCAGCCTCACGCAAATGGGCACGATCCGCTTGGGCAAGCGCACCGATGACCGTTCGCCGAAGATAAAAGATTTTGTGCCGCTTGCCGATATTAACGACATCGTTTTTGGCGCGTGGGACATTTTTCACGACAGCGCGTACGACGCGGCGATGAACGCCGGCGTGCTCGACAAGGACCTGCTCAACCAAGTCTCAGAACCGCTCGCCTCGCTTAAGCCGATGTCCGCCGTTTTCGAACAGAATTACGTCAAACGCATCACCGGCGAAAACGTCAAAACCGGCAAGAACAAGATGGACCTGGCCGAGCAGCTCATCGAAGACATAGCCCGATTTAAGTCAGAGAATAATTGTTCGCGCCTCGTCATGGTCTGGTGTGCTTCGACCGAGATCTACATCGAACAATCGGCGATCCACGCCTCGCTCGAATCGTTCGAAAAAGCGATGTACGATAGTGACCCGTTCATCGCGCCGTCGATGATCTACGCTTACGCTGCTCTCAAATCGGGCGTGCCGTTTGCAAACGGTGCACCGAATTTGACAGTTGATATTCCCGCGTTGACAGAGCTTGCCGATAAGACAAAAATGCCGATCTGCGGCAAGGATTTTAAGACGGGCCAAACGCTGATGAAGACAATTCTCGCGCCAGGTTTCAAATCGCGAATGCTCGGCCTCGACGGCTGGTACTCGACAAATATCCTCGGCAATCGCGACGGAGAAGTTCTCGACGACCCCGAGAATTTCAAGTCTAAAGAGGTCTCAAAACTCTCGGTGCTCGAACATATCTTCCAGCCCGAAGTTTACCCTGATCTCTACGGCAACTTTTCGCACGTCGTGCGCATCAACTACTATCCGCCGCGCGGCGATAACAAAGAAGGCTGGGACAACATCGACATCTTTGGCTGGCTCGGTTACAAGATGCAGATCAAGATCGACTTTCTCTGCCGCGACTCCATCCTCGCCGCACCGCTCGCGCTCGACCTCGCGTTGTTCATGGATCTCGCGCAACGTGCCGGAATGAAGGGGATTCAGGAATGGCTTTCATTCTACTTTAAAGCTCCCCAAACCGCTCCGGGTTTGTATCCAGAGCACGATCTTTTCATCCAGCTAATGAAGCTGAAAAACACCCTCCGCCACCTGCAAGGCGAAGAATTGATAACGCATCTAGGCTTGGAATATTACGACTAACTCCTAGTCCCTGAAAGGGACCAATGAAATAGCGTCGGGAGAATCCCGACGAACCCGATCAACAATGCCCCTGTCCCTGTAAGGGACAAATATAGACATGGCGCAAACACTAATCGCTTTCTATTTTCATGTGGTCTTCTCAACGAAAAGACGGATCGAAATAATTCGCCCTGAGATAGAAGATGAACTTTACGCATACATTGGAGGCATTCTAAATAACCATAAATGCAAACTGCTGATTGCCAACGGCACACAGAACCACATTCATCTTCTAACGTCACTCAATAAGAATGTCACCGTTCCGATCATTGTGGGTGACATTAAACGAAACTCGTCGAAATGGATAAAAACGAAAGGCGGCATGCTGGCAAAATTCGAGTGGCAAGACGGATACTCAGCATTTACCGTTGGCCATACTCAGTTGGACGTCATAAAACAATACATTGCGAATCAAAAGGAACATCACAAAAAAACTCTTTTTGAAGATGAAATGCGGGAATTTTATCGCAAATACGAGATTCCATTTGACGAGAAATATGTGTGGGACTAGACAAATATATTTGTCCCTTTCAGGGACGTAAGCACGGATGCGATTTTGGTCGGGTTTCACCCGACGCTTTACATAAGTCGCTTTCAGCGACAAAAAGGGTGACGCAATTATCGTTAATTGAGTCGCTTTTCCAGAAAAACTTTTGCTATTTGACAATTTTCTATTGCGTTTCCGTTCAGTGATGTGTTAATCATAAGGTATAGGCGGGCCACCACACCCGTACTGTCTTCTGGGCTTATTCTTCCCGACACAAAGTCCAGCCAACGCACAATCTATTGAAATCATCATTATTGACGGCAAAGCGCCGTCAGGATTATCCGGCACTTTGAACTTGTATTAACTTTCTATACATGCGGAGCAGTTTGGCTTCGGCAAGGAATAAAGATGAAACAGGAAGCGGCAAAAAGAAAAGAAACATCGGAGAAAGGCATTCTTCTCGATCCCGACCGTAAAAGCCCAAGGGCTGCGGATTTCGAGGATAAACTTTCGAGTTGGATCGTCGGTCAGGAACGAGCGGTTCGCCGCGTGAGCGGGCTCTTCCAGATCTACCTCGCCGGGATGAACAATCCGTCGCGGCCGATCGGCACAATGCTATTCCTCGGCCCGACCGGCTCAGGCAAAACGCGCGTCGTCGAAGCGGCTTCCGAAGTTCTATTCAACGAGCCGCACACCGTGGTCAAGATCGATTGTGCCGAATTTCAGCATTCGCATGAGATCGCAAAATTGATCGGTTCGCCTCCCGGTTACCTCGGCCATCGCGAAACTTCGCCGATGCTGACGCAGGAAAATCTCGACAAGGCCCACACCGACGATACAAAGCTCACATTCGTGCTTTTTGACGAGATCGAAAAGGCGTCCGATTCGCTTTGGCAGCTTCTGTTGGGCATTTTGGACAAGGCGACCTTGACGCTTGGCGACAACCGGCGCGTTGATTTCTCTAGAACGATCGTCATTATGACATCGAATTTGGGTGCCCGCGAGATGTCCGAAATGATCTCGGGCGGCATCGGTTTTGCCCCGACAAAGACCGACCAGGCAAAAGAAGACAACGAGATCGACACCAAGATTTATCGCACTGCCCTGGAAGCCGCGAAACGTAAATTCTCACCCGAATTTATGAACCGCATCGACAAGGTCGTCGTTTTCCGGAGCCTCAAGGAACATCATCTCCGGCAAATACTCGACATCGAGTTGCGATCGGTTCAGGATCGCATCACAGAATCGGCAGGCACAAAGTTTGTCTTTGAATGCACGACGGAAGCAAAAGAATTTTTACTCAGCGAAGGCATCGATCTCAAATACGGCGCCCGGCACCTGAAACGCTCGGTCGAACGCTTTCTTGTTTACCCGCTGTCGAATCTGGTCGCCACCGAACAAGTGGAAACAGGCGATTTTGTCCTTGTCGATTTCGACACGACAACCGACCTGCTAATGTTTACAAAGCAGTCCGGCAAGATGATAGTTGCCGATGCCCGTGATAACAAGATCGACGAGGAACCGCTCACAAGCGCCGATGCCGTCGGCCTTCCGCTCCCCCAGGCACAAGCTGCCGCTGAACGTAGCAAGTCGAAAGGCGAGAACAGCGACGCTTAATCCGAAGTTACAATAAAGCTTCGCTGCGAGTAGCAGCAGCATAAAATAGCCCCGGGTTGAGCGATGCGAAACCCGGGGCTTTTTGCGCAATAAATTAAGCTGAAATATTTGACAATCATATATGGCTAGAGTAATATGTTGGTAGCTGGGCTATTTACGGGTATGAAAGAAACCAACTTCACCGAACTCGAAACGCTTTTTCTTGCCCTCGGCGACAAAACGCGGCTGCGGCTTTTGGCATTGATGGCTGATGGCGAAGTGGCAGTCGGCTTTCTTGCCGACAGACTCGGCGAGAGCCAACCCAAGGTTTCGCGGCACTTAGCGTACTTGAGAAATGCCGACGTCGTTTACACTCGGCGCGACGGGAAGTGGATATATTACGGTATTTCCTATCCCGAGGATCCGTCGCTGCGGCAAATACTCGTAACCGTTATCCGCTCGATAGCAGTTATGCGAATCGATGGCGAGTTCGTTTATTTTACCGGAGAGGATGCATATACCGAGCAGATATTCAGCCCACACGACAATGTATATGTAAAAACAGATATGTATGAATTGGAAAATGATTATGAGCAACGCACGAAAGTTAGTGCGGTTGATCCCGATTCTGAACCGGAGGGAATGGACGTATTTCTACTCTGATATTTTTGGTGCGTAACCATAAGGGCAATGCCGGCAGCCGCTTTTGCAGCAATAGTCGCGTTTCAGCAGATAATGCCGGTTCAAGACCATAAGGCCGGCCTCGATATAAAAATCGACACCTTCGACAAATGTCTCATCTCTTTCCACATTATCGTTTTCAGGGCTATCGCTCATACAGCGCGAGAAACTCCCTATTGCCTTCCGCTCCAAGTATGGGCGATTCGATAAGGCCTTTTGCGTGCAAACCTAATCCGACCGCAAACTCATTTACTTCCTTAACAACGCGTTCGTGTTTTTCCGGTTCGCGGACGATGCCGCCCTTGCCGACCTCGCCGCGGCCGACCTCGAATTGCGGTTTGATGAGCACGATCAGCTTGCCGGTTGGTTTGAGAAGAGGAATTATTGCGGGCAAGATCTTTGTCACCGAAATGAACGACACGTCTATTACAGCCAGATCGAATTGCTCTTTGAAATCCTCCGGTTTGAGGCCACGGGCATTAGTATTTTCGCTCACTACGACGCGAGCGTCCGTTCGCAATGACCAAACGAGCTGGTTAGTTCCGGCATCGATCGCGACGACTCGCTCGGCACCGTGCTTGAGCAAACAATCGGTAAATCCGCCGGTTGACGAGCCGATGTCAATACAGACAAAACGTGTGGGGTCAATTGAATATGCAGCGATCGCCGCCTCGAGTTTTAATCCGCCGCGGCTGACGTATTTGTTTTCCGGCGAATCGCCTTTGATACGAATAGCCGCGTCAGAAGTGAAAAGTTCCGAAGGTTTCTCGACCCGTTTTTCGTCAACCAAAACGACGCCGGCCATTACCAACGCCTGTGCTCGATTACGCGATTCGGCCAGCCCGCGCTCGACGAGGAGTTTATCTATACGTTCGCGGCTCTTCATTTCTGATATGGTGAAAGCGCTATTCTAAGCAAAATGACGGCAGAAACAAAGCTCGACAGATTTGCAAAGTACGCCTGGTTCGTCTTGATCTTCAATATCCTGGTGATCCTTTGGGGCGTTTTCCTGCGGGCATCAAAGTCCGGCGACGGCTGTGGCCAGCATTGGCTGACCTGCCACGGCGAGGTCATTCCATCGGCTCCCGAATTAAAAACGATAATAGAATTTTCGCATCGGGTAACCAGTTCGTTGGCGGGAATATTGCTTATCATTCTATTGGTTTGGGCTTTTCGCCGTTGGAGGGCTCAAAAAGGCCCGCAGAACTGGCTAACCTTAAAAGCATCCATCGGCTCTTTTTTATTTGTCGTTATCGAAGGGCTACTTGGCGCGGGACTTGTATTGACGGGCAACACGGCGGAGAATCTTACTCCCGAACGCCCGTTGTGGATGGCGGGACACTTGATAAATACGTTCATTCTGCTCGCTTTTCTGACCCTTACGGCACGTTACGCAGGCGGCGGGAGACGAATGGATCTTCGTATCCCGCCGAAATACCTCGCCGCATTGGTGATCGGTGTGCTTGCCGTTTTTCTGGTCGGGGTCACCGGCTCGATCGCGGCCCTTTCGCATATGATATTTCCCTCGGGCACGCTTGCCGAGGGCATGGCTCAGGATTTTTCGCCGACATCGCATCTGCTCTTGCGGCTGCGGCTGCTGCATCCTATAACCGCGATTTTGACCAGCGTCTTTCTGATATTTCTGACGGGCTGGCTGGCGAAAGAACGAAAGGATGACAAGGATGTTTCGCGTTGGTCAAATATTCTTTCGATCCTCGTATTGGCGCAGATCGCGTTCGGCTCTGCGACTCTTTTGATGCGCGCTCCGATAATTATGCAGTTGGGGCATCTGTTGTTAGCCGATCTGATATGGATCAGCTATGTATTATTTTCGGCCGCGTTTCTTTCGTCTGAAAAACTATTTGAAAACACAACGCGATTTGAATGAACAGCGGTCAAACATTCCTGCCGCTCCATTCTTTGCCCTGTTTTACCAGGTTGTCGAGAGATTGCTGCAGTTCAGAAAGTTTCATTTCGACCTCGGCGTCATTAGCGTCGGCACTGACATAAATTGGCTCGCCGACGAACATCACGGCGCGTGTGAAAGGCTTTGGTATTTGCATCTTGTCCCAGCTATTCACTGCCCAGGCCTTTTGCGGCTCGATCACAAAGGGCAGAATTGGATTGCCGGTCTTTTTTGCAAGAATGACAGGACCGAGTTTTGCCTCGTATCGCGGCCCGCGAGGGCCATCGACAGAAAACGCCATCGGCAGGCCGGCGCGCATAGCTTTTATCATTTTCACCAGTGCTTTGGAACCGCCTCGCGACGACGAACCGCGGACGGCACCATAGCCGAAACGCTGAATAAACCGGGCAATGTATTCACCGTCAAAACTCTTTGAGGTCATGACGACGATGTCGCGGTTACGCCAGAAATATGTCCCCAGGAAAATACGGTCGTGCCAAAATGTATAGATGGGGATGTGCCCGGCGGCCTTGATCGCGTCGAAATGTTCGTTGCCGCGAATTTCAAAACGAGCGAGGGAACCCAGCGTTTTAATGGACAGGAAAAACACAAGATCAGCGAGCCGGATCATTAATCGCTCTTTTAGCGTGTAATCCGACAGAGGGGCAAACTCAAAAAGCTTTTCCGTTCGTTCCGGCATGGTTAGAAAATAACTACCAAGTTGGGGTATTATTTGCAACAACGGCCCTCGACATATCGTATTCCGGGTTAACTTCCGACAGGTTTATGCAGCGACGAATTCTCATCATTGACGATCACGACGATCTTGCCTCGGCGCTCGAAGAAGTGTTTTTGCATGTGGGGCACGAGGTCACTATCGTTCAAGGCCGCGCCGAAGCATCAGCAATCAACGATCTCACAGCGTTCGATATCGTAATAACCGACCTCGACATTGACGGCTCGATGTCTCAATCCGGTTCAAAGCTCAATGGCGCGATATGCCCGACGGAAATATCTCCGCCGCGCATGGGCGAGCACATCAAAGCGTTCAAATTATGCGCCGCCAACTTTCGACGGGACAATTTCGAAGAAAATGAGCTGAAAGACCTGATAGCCACAGTGCTCGACTACAAGATCAGGTTTGTTGACAAAGCAGAAACGGTGAAAGGCTTGCGCGAGAGTATTGAATTTGAGCTACCTAGTACGATCTCGGTTATGCATATCGTACTTGAGTATTTGATGAAACGCGTAGAAAAGCTCGGCGTCTGTAAACCCGAGCAATCGAACCTGTTCGTGGCACTTGATGAGGCATTTGTAAATGCCGTCAAGCACGGCAATAAATTCGACGCCGGAAAACTGATCCGTGTCGCCATGGAAGTCTCGCAGGATGAAGCACGGTTTACGATCGAAGATCAGGGCGAAGGGTTTGACCTCGAAAATATCCCGGATCCCCTCGATCCGAAGAATCTTTTTAAAACAACAGGGCGCGGTGTGCTATTCATCTACAACATAATGGACGAGGTGATGTATAACGAACGGGGAAATCGACTTACAATGGTCAAGAAAGCGCCTGTGGAAAAGCAGCAGGCTTAGCGCAAGATGAAAGTCACAATTGCCCAGATCAACACCACTAATGGCGACCTAAAAGGCAACGCTCAAAAAATAGTTCAGGCAATAGAAAAGGCACGCGGCGACGGCTCTGATCTGGTCGTGTTTCCCGAAGTTTCAACGCACGGTTATACTTCGCAGGATTGGTTCCAGGATGCGGATATAATCGAGCACGCACTCGACCCGCTGCGCGAGATCATTCCGGCTACCTTGGGGATCACGGCCGTTATCGGCACCATCAGGCCGAATGA
>JBKJJR010000183.1:0-11436 GCA_046597835.1 Pyrinomonadaceae bacterium | reverse complement strand
GTCAAAATCTTCCCAAAAATACTGGATATAAGGCGCCGT
The DNA here is from genome assembly GCA_046597835.1 of Pyrinomonadaceae bacterium. Classification (GTDB taxonomy): domain Bacteria; phylum Acidobacteriota; class Blastocatellia; order Pyrinomonadales; family Pyrinomonadaceae; genus OLB17. Next base: position 11,397 of record JBKJJR010000183.1, on the reverse strand, counting down.
AAATTCGTCGATGCTGATATTTTGTTTCACGGCTTCGTTGATAATGCGGTCGTCAACGTCCGTCAGGTTAAAAACGTGCGTCAACTCGTAACCCTTGAATTTCAGATACCGCCGCAGAACATCGCCAAAAATAAACGTGCGAAAATTGCCGATATGAGCAAAATTCCAAACCGTCGGACCGCAGATATACATGCGCACCTTGCCCGCTTCAATGGGCTGAAATTCCTCGACCTGACGCGATAATGTATTGAAAAACTTAAGCATATGTCTAGTTTGCAATTGTGCGATTATTGAATGGCGTAGTCAACAGATGCAATGTTCGGTTCGACAAACGCAGCGCGAGCTTCATCCGAGAACAAATACTCGCGAGTGTAAAACCGTAGCGGATAATCCTTGTCGAAAGTCGCAACGAGTTCATTTGCCTTATCCACAAGCGAAGCTCCGTTCTTCGAGGCGTCAAAATCCGCCACGGTTCTCATCCAGAATATTGTCAGTGTTTCGTGATATGGCATTTCCTTACTCAGATCGACTTCAAAGCCCTCGGTAAGCAATTTAAATATCCCTTTTCGCATTTTTTCGGTCGCATTATCAATGTCGTGAAGACACAGATAGTGCAGAGCGACTGTAAGGTGCTCGGCGTGTTTCCATTTGTCTCGTGAGACGCTGGCTTCTTCGAATGTTCGGACGACCTCGGCGATCTCGGTTTCTGTTTTGTATCTCATAAAAATAAAATTGCGATCCGGAATTCACATCCGAACCGCAATCAGCGTATCCAAATTTGAAAATCCTCAGGCAGCCATTTCCACAGCCGTCTCCTGTATTTCGTCCATAAATAAATATTTGCGCCATTCGGGACGATTTTCGGCGTAGTGACAAAGCAGCACGTGATCGAGTCCGAGCCGCAGCAGCTTTTGCGACGTCAGCAGCGGCATACGGGCCTGGTCGGGCGTGCGGTTGCCCTTGCGCTGGTTGCATTTTACACACGCCGATACGAGATTGTGCGGCGTGCTTTCGCCGCCCTGCGCACGCGGGAAGATGTGATCGAGCGTCAGCTCTTTAGCGTGTTTAGTTTCGCCGCAATATTGGCAGCGATAGCGGTCACGAATATAAATTCGTGCGCGTTTCATAGTCGTCTCGCGATTATTGCGCCTGACGTGGACATAATGACGCAGACGAACCACGGACGGAACGGGGAAAGTGATCGAAGGAGAATGTAGGACGTTATCGCCGTCGTTTTCCTCGACAAAGACCGCTCCTCGAAAATACAGGCAAACCGAGCGCGCCACACCAACCGTTCCAAGCGGTTCGTATGAAAAGTTTAATAGTAAAACTCTACCCGTAAGCAATTGAGCGGTTCCTCCCATAAATTCTGTTGAGTAATTTACTACTAAAATCGTGTTTTATCAAGATATAGTTGTGGAAAACCTGTGTTCCGCCATATTTTGTAACGATAATTTCAGGCCCGCCAAGATTAATTACCTGAAATGCTGATAGCCGTTTGAGTCAAGTGGTTCTGTTTTACCGTCTTTCACGATCTCAATCCCATTGTCTGTGATCTCGCCAATGCACGTTCCCGGGACATCTGCTTTGTTCTGCGAGGAAACAGTAAAAAGCAGTTCAAAATCTTCGCCGCCGTGCAAGGCCATTTCAAGACAGTCGTCGGAGTGGAAATAGTTTGACAACTCATCGTCTATTGGAAGCTGATCGGCGTAGATTTTTGCTCCTACTCCGCTTACCTGGCAGATATGGCCGAGGTCGGACGAGAGGCCGTCGCTGATGTCTATCATGGATGTTGCTATACCTAATTTTTGTAGTAGGTTAGCCGTCTTTAGCTGAGGTGTTGTTTTAAGCTGCTGAAGGACTAAATTGGCGATCAGATCGTGGAGATCGGTCGTAATTTCAAACCCGCGTTCGAGCAGTTTCAAACCGCCTGCGGCACCTCCGAGAGAGCCGGTTACATATATCGCATCGCCGGATTTTGCACCCGCACGCAATATTGCTTTTCCTTTTGGAGCTTCGCCGCCGGCAACGGAGTCGATGACCAATTTATCCGGTGCGCGCGAGATATCACCGCCGACGAGTTCAACTCCGAATTCATTGGCCAATGCGAACCAGCCTGAATAAAACCTATCGATGAAATCAGTTTTCCACAGGCCTTCAGGAATGCCAAGGGACAGCATTGCCCAATTTGGCGTTCCGCCCATCGCGGCAATGTCTGAAAGGGAAACGGCGAGCGCTTTGTGGCCGAGAAATTCCGGCGTGGTCCATTTGAGACGAAAATCGACATCCTCGACCATCATGTCCGCGGTTATCAAAAGATCTGTATCGGCATCTTTTGGAAGCACGGCGCAATCGTCGCCAATCTTATCCAGCCGATATTGGCGCCGGAGGTTGTCGATAAATTGAAACTCGTTTACCATGAGAACTGCGGTTGACACAAGTGCATTATACACATACAATAACGCCTGCGGATTTTACAAGAAACTTTAACACATAGATAGAGGCGATGGCACAAGAACCTGTAGTAATACCTGAAAAACTTTACTTCAAGATCGGCGAGGTTTGCGACCTTGTCGGGGTGCAGGCTCATGTGTTGCGGTACTGGGAAACGGAGTTTTCGATGTTATCGCCGCAAAAGAATAAATCCGGACAGCGGAGCTATCGGCGGCGCGACGTTGAAATGTCACTTAGGATAAAGCAGTTGCTTTACAACGAGATGTTCACGATCGCGGGGGCACGAAAAAAGCTTCAATCCGAACAGCGTGAGGGGGCAAAACCAATAGTAGCAGCCGTTGAAACTATGATGTTGCATGGGACGGACGAAGCTCCGACTTTATTCGATAATAGTTATGAAGGCAAGCCTCTTGCCGGGTCAGCTTCTGGCAGTATTTCTTATACAGACAAGCAGCGTGACGCTCTGAAAACACTGGCAGCAAATCTGCTTGAAGTGCGCGATATTCTCAAATCTTCGCGTGTATCGTAAAATCTTTTTCCAACGCAAAGACGCTAAGGTGCAAAGTCGCAAGGTTGAAAACCTGAATGGAAAGGCCCATTTTCCTTATTAATTCTTAGTATGCCTAGGCGATTTACGCCTTTGGGTTAACTTCTTAAAGTTGACAATTTCAGGCAGTAAAATTACTCTTAAATTCAATATTTCGGGACGTAGCGCAGTCTGGTAGCGCGTTCGCTTGGGGTGCGAGAGGTCGCAAGTTCAAATCTTGTCGTCCCGACCAAAATAAAAAGGCTGTCAGGAAAATGAATTTTCTGGCAGCCTTTTTTGTTCTGTTACGGAACAGTGGAACAGGATGGAACAGACGTGAGCTATTCCGGTTTGACGGTCATATATAGAGTTTGGCCCTTGCGAGAGACAAGCAAGAGGATTGACTTGCCGCCTGCTCCAGACAGTGCAGATTTAACTTCGCCTAATGAATTTACCGGCTTGCGATTCATCTCAAGGATCACATCGCCGCGGTCGATACCGGCTTCGGCGGCCGGACCGTTTTGATCGACGTCGGTCACGACGAGACCCTCGGAATCCGACTCGAGCCCGAGTTGCTTTGCGATCTGCGGTGTAACCGGCTGAAGATTCAACCCAAGTTTGCCGCTTTGATCCTGCGGATCGGCGTCGGTGTCGTCGTTTCCTTGATTCGAGCCCGATTTTTTTAATTCACCGTTGTTGAATTCGTCAAGTTCTGCCGTCAGTTCGATCTCTTTTCCGTCGCGCATGACGGTGAGTTTGATCTCGGTTCCGGGCAATGTGCCGGCGACTTTATTGCGGAGAACATTATTATCTTCTATCCTTTCACCATTGATCGCAGTGATTATGTCACCTCGTTTAATACCGGCGTTATCGGCAGCGCTTCCGGATTTTACGCTATTCACGAGAACGACGCCGTTGCCTTTTGACTGGAACTGTTCAGCGGTTTCATCCGTTAGATTTTGAATGCCGATGCCGAGCATTCCGCGATGAACTTTTCCGTCCTTTAAGAGCTGGTCCATCACGGATTTAGCCATGTTTGACGGTATCGAAAAAGCGATGCCGATATTGCCGCCATTTGGGCCTCCGGCCAGGATCTGTGAATTTATCCCGATGAGTTCACCGTTTAGATTGACAAGAGCTCCGCCGGAATTACCTTTGTTGATAGGGGCGTCTGTCTGTAAAAAATCCTCATAGCTATCTCTACTGCCATCGCTCAGACCGGTTCTGCGTCCCTTAGCTGAAATGATGCCGGCTGTAACCGACTGCCCGATGCCGAGCGGATTGCCTATGGCAAGGACAATATCGCCGACGCGAACGTTATCGGAATCGCCCAAATTGAGAAACGGCAAATTTTCAGCTTCTATTTTGATAACGGCCAAATCACTGGGTTGGTCAGTGCCTACAATTTTTGCGGCGTATGTCTTGTTATCGCTCATACGCACGGTGATCTTATCGGCGTTCTCGACGACGTGATTGTTGGTGAGGATCGTTCCAATTTCGTCAACAACAACACCTGAACCAAGGCCGCGCTCGATCTGCGGGCGCTGATTTTGCTGCGGAACCGGGATCTGGAATTGCCGGAAAAAATCATCGCCGCCCGGAAACTGTGAACGCGGCGAGGCTTTTTCTTTGTGCTCGGCCTCTATGCGCACCACTGCGGGTGAAGTTCTTTCCACCACATCGGCATAAGAAACGCGCATTCCCTCGACCACGACAGGAGCCGCCGGAGCGGCCGGTTTCTGAGTTTCAACCGGAAAATCCTCGTGGGCTAAAAGGTTTGTTTTACATGCGGAAATGGTCGCGCCCGTCGCGATCAAGCCTATTAAAAATAATTTCCTCATACTCATTGGATTTGTCTCCAGTAAAAAAATGCTGATGTAATTCTACTCCTTTATTACGTTTGCTTCACGGGTTCTTTTGAACTGTCTTCTATTCGGCCGAGAGCAAAAAGTGTTTTACGAAAGGAATTGCGAGGTTGTTCGAAATAAATCTATTAGGATGAAACTTTTGGCGCTTCACCTTGGAAAATATACGCCAGCGATTTATAGATGAGTTTTGAGCAGAGGAAGGCTGGTGAATCGTAGTTTTCCGCATAGGAATATTCAACCAGGTCCATACCTACAACTCGTTTCTTTTCAGCAAGTTTACGGATCAAAGATAAAGTCTCATACCAGCCCAGTCCACCCGGTTCGGGCGTGCCTGTTGTTGGCATAATGCTCGGGTCGAGGCCGTCGATATCGATCGTCAAATAGACGTTCTCAGTCAGCGAATCGACAGCCTCGTCGATCCAGTCAGTTTTTCCAACAATGTCGCGTGCCCAAAAGACCTTCGTCGGTAAACCATCGTTAAGCGAGCGAGCCTCGTCGGCCGAGATGGAACGGATGCCGACCTGGACGGACGGGATACGCATATCTTTTACAACCCGAGCCATTATGGAAGCATGCGAATGCGGCGTGCCGTCGTACTCGTTCCGAAGGTCGGCGTGAGCGTCAATTTGAAGAACGCTCAGGTTTTCGTAAGTCTCGTTGTGCGCTTTTATGATCGGAGCGGAAACCGAATGTTCGCCGCCGATCATGCATAAGAATTTGCCAGTTTTAAGCAGTTCTTTTGAATAATCGTAAAGGTCGGACATCATCAGGTCGGGCGACTCGCGCGGCGTAAATTCAGGCAGTGTATGGATTCCGATCTTGTAAACTTCGGTGTCGGTCTCTTCCTCATAAAGCTCCATATTGCGCGACGCATCAACGATTGCCATCGCTCCCGCGCCGGTTCCCGTTCCGTAAGACACCGTTCCTTCGTACGAGACAGGGAGAATGAAAACGCGCGCAGAGTCGAAAGAAGAATATTGTTCTTCGTCTATGCCGCCAAAGTTCATGGGCAATTGTTTAGATTCGGACATATCTTTTCAATGAGCAATGCACAATGCATAATGATTAAAATCTGATCATTTTGCATTGTGCACTGTGCATTTTCAATTGTGCCTACGGAACGTCGATGTGCATCTCGCCGCCCGAAAAGCTGAAAGTCGGACGTTTGCGGCCTTTCATAAATTTGGCGGCCGTTTGCGACAGAGCGGTGATTATCATCGGCAGCGCTATCGAGGGGTCGCACGGAACGTATGCAGTCGTTGCACCGCGAACAAGCTTCCCGAATGTTGACGTATGGGATCCGCTGTAAGACGGCATACGGGCATTTAGCGTCGTCATGTCGGTGGCGATTGAAATTGCGTACTTGTGTCCGCGGTATGTATTTCTCGGGATGTACGACGAGATCTCCGCGACCTGCAGCATCTTTTGGCTCTGACAACTGCCAAGCGTGATGACGCCGGAATGCCGAGTCTTATGCGCGATCTGCATCAGTTCCATGGAATCCTGTGTAGTATCGAAAGAGATCTGCAGCTTTTTCTCGAACTTGGCGCGGGCGATGCCGATAGCAAGCTCTGAGCCAGGAAGATCAGGACAATATACCGGGATGCGTGATTTGAACGACGAGGTCAAAATACCGTCCTCGTGCGCGATCTCGGAAAGCTCGCGACCGAGCAAATGAAGGAAATCGCGGAACGAATACGAACGGCTCAATTCCAATTGATTTATCACGCTGCCGATCCACTCGTCGGCTTCCTGATACTCCTCGCGGTTAGCGAGCACGTCGCCGACACGCATTATTTCCGAGGCGTCAAGATCCTCGTCGGTCATGCTCGGATGGGCCTGAAAATGGTTGCGTCCGAGAGTTTCGTGAATGTCGTTATACAGCACGGTGCCCGACATTACGATCACATCGACAAAGCGGTTCTTGATCACATATGCGATCAGCCGCCGCATTCCCGACGTGATCAGATTTCCCGATCCGCAAAGGTAGATCGTCGAATTGTCGTCGAGCATATCGAGCCAAATGCGATGGGCCTCGGCCAGTTGTTTTGCGCCGAAACCGGCTCCTTCCATTTTTTCCAAAAGTCCTGCCACCGACCGGTCACGATCAATCGGAACCGGCCGCGTCGGAACACTTAGAAATTTTGAGGACTTTGTTTTCTTTTGAGCTACCATAATTTGTTTTACCAAGCTTTACTTTAATCTGAGTGAAAAAGGGAAAAAATTAAGATCAATTAATTAGCATTGAATATTGTTCCGCTCTTTTTCATATTTTTACTTTTTCACATTTTCGCTTTTTCCGTTCGGAGTCAGGTATGTATAACTGTCGACCTGATCTTCGTAAAATTCAATTACCTTGCTGCCTTCGTTGTTAGAGAGGCTCCCTTCTTTTATTCGCTGGAGTATCGACTTGCGAAATGTATCGTGCAACTGGCCGGCGTCAAACCTGACCGACGACACTGCGTCACCAAGCGTCGCACCGTAAATAACCTTCTTTATTATGTAACCGTCTTCGCCAATAAAGACGTGGGCCTCGTGCGGAACCCCAAACAGGTTATGGTTATTTCCCATGACCTCCTGGTACGCGCCGACGAGCATCATTGCCAGATAATACGTCTCGCCTTTGACGAGCTTGTGCAATTCGAGGACGGGTTTAACATCGTGCAGATCGACAAATTTATCCACGATACCGTCGGAATCACAGGTAATATCGCATAGAGTAGCATATTCCGAAGGCTTTTTGTTGAGTTTATGTATCGGAAGGATAGGAAATAACTGTTCGAGAGCCCAATTGTCCGGCATTGAGCGAAAAACCGAGAAATTTGCTAGGTATTTCGCACACATCAGGCGCCGCAACTCGTCAAATTCCTCGGCAACATATTTCTTTAACTGGGCGAACTGGTCGGCTTTTTCGCAAATGTCCCAAAACAGAACCTCGCCTTTTCCTTTTGCTTCGAGCGAGATCAGGCCGAGATCGAACATCGTGAAGAGCTCTTCGCGATTTTCCAGGGCATCGTGATAGTATTCGCGGTAATTCTTGCTGTTAATGGTCTCGTTGAGATCGTAAAGTTCGTGAACGATCTGAGGATCGTCCTTGTCCACCTTCATTGGTATAAGGCTTTCCACGACGGTTTCGATCTCGTCCTGGATGTTCGTGACCAGCATCGAGTGATAGGCGGACAAAAATCTGCCTGATTCCTGAATTATAGTCGGATGCGGCACGACTTCATCGTCGCAAACGGTTTTGATCACATAGATAACGTCGTTCGCGAATTCGCGCGCATTGTAATTTGCCGACGATTCGAACGAGGTTCGTGAGCCGTCGTAATCCACGGCCATGCCTCCGCCTACGTCGAGATACTGGATCGGTATCTTCATCTTGACGATCTTGGCGTATGTGCGGGCGGCCTCTTTCATCGCATTCTTGATCCGCTTAATGTCGGTGAGCTGCGAGCCGATATGAAAATGAAGCAGGCGAAACATATCGATCCGTCCGGCTTCCTGCAGTCGCCGGATAACCTCGAGAATTTCGGTGGTCGTCAGGCCGAACTTGGCCGCCTCGCCGCCGGATTTTTCCCATTTGCCGGAGCCCTTTGAATAAAGTTTGACTCGAACGCCGATCATCGGAATATCGGCTTCGGGATTTTCCTCAGACATTTTTTGGGCGATCGCAAGTGTGTGATCAAGCTCGCTGAGCTTCTCAATAACTATAACGACGTTTTTGCCGGCAGAGGCACCCGCAAAGGCAAGCTGGATAAAATCCCTGTCCTTAAAACCGTTCAATACGAGCAGGCTGTCCTTGGCCTGTTCCAAACCAAGCGCGGCATAAAGCTCGGCTTTCGATCCGGCTTCGAGGCCGAAGTTGTAACGCGAGCCCTCGCGGAGATATTCTTCGATCACAGCACGGTTCGAATTGACCTTCATCGGGAAAACGCACAAATGGCCACCCTGATATTCAAACTCTTTGATGGATTTTCGAAAGGCCGCTTGCAGTTTGCGTATCTGGCCGAAGATCAACTGCGGAAACCGAAGCAGAACAGGGGTGTCAACGCCGCGTTTTCTGAGATCGTCGATTATCTCCTTTACATCGGCGGTGAAATTTTCGTTTTCAGGCGCCCGAACGATCAGGTTGCCTTTGCGATTGACGCCAAAATAATCAGCACCCCAATTATCAATGCCGTATGTCTCGATCGTTTTTTCAGTAACCGCGCTCAAATTTGTCCGCCTTTCAAAGTATGTTCAGCAAAAACTAGTAGTTTAATAAAATTCTGCAAAAAAACAAACACCATTTGTTTCGATGAGCCAAAATTACAGGTTTTCGAGGCTGGCAAACCTTTGGCATACCCGTTGCTAAGCATAAAAGCGGCAGTGGAGATGATCACCAACGAGGGGTCGAAATAAATGCAAAACCGCATAATTACAACAGATCGCGTCATTTATTCTGCCGTATGTTGTCAAAAATAGGTGCCAAAAAATGTCACCTCTGCGTAATACGAAAAAAAAATCATCGAGGAAATAAAGTGATAAAACAAAGAAGCGAACAAGGATTTTCTATTCTCGAAGTACTAATTGTCTGCGCGATCATCGGAATTGTCGCCGCTTTAGCCATTCCCTTTCTGCAAAAGGCTATCCGCGCGACGGAGAACGGCAGCACGTTTGCTACATTGCGGTCAGTTTCATCGACGCAGATGAGTTTTTATGGGACTCACAATAGATTTGGCCGGCTGACCGAGATCAACAACATTATGTCCAACGGGATCGGTACTCCCTCGGGCAATGAGGTAACTCGCGGGAAATTCATCTTTTCGATGAGCCCTGACCCAAATCCAACCGATCTGCAATTGAGGGACAGCTACACGATCATGGCCAGGCGTGAAATAACTAGTGAAGGCGTGGTTTACCAATATGAACTCACCCAGTCTGGCGAGATCCGTCAGATCCTGCCCTAAAAAATCTTACCCAAATTCACCCCAATTTTTTTCCACCCCCCATAAAAGGTGCCACCACAATGAATGTCTTTGAAGACCTTATCGTCGAACTAAAAGAAGAAAACCTGCTCGAAAACACATTCGTCGAAGTAGACAAAGAAAAAAGATCAAACGGCACGACCGGATCTGGCGACCCGGGTGCAGGTTTTGAGATCGAGATCCTTGGCGAACCCTCTGAGGAACCCCAGGCTGCGGCTAAACAAAAAATGGCACGGCCGGGCAAGGAATTTTTTAACAAGCGTGCTGGTGACGACGTTTCGAATCTCCAGATGGTTGAACACGTTTTGACCGGTGTCGAGCGCGAATATATGAAGGTCGTACCGAAGGTTTACGACGATTTTAACGTAAAGAAAACACTCCATACTTTTGTAAACATCGCCGAAAACGCCGATTCTGAGGAGCATAGGTCCGCTGAGTTTGCGCTGATGAGCGAAACTGAGACGTGGAGCATGGCTCTTGTCGAACGCGATCACAATATACCCGTTGCGCTGATCCGCCAATATTGCGAGAAATCGCGCCCCGCGCTTAGTTCGCAGGCGATACTAGCGCTTGCCCGGTTTTACCGGAATGCTCCTTATTCTGAGGCGGTCCGTGCAAAATTTGATTTTATAATCACCCGACTTTTTTCACGACCGATCGAATATGACAAGCGTGTATGTGTGTTTGGCAGGAACGAGATGCTGACCCACATTAATACTCTGTACGCTGAATGGTCGAGCATACCTCTCTATACAGCCGACGACGATGAATCAAAGGTAATGTTGACGGGCTTGAGTTTTGATGACCTGGCTATCGAAGCCGAAACTATTCCAAGTTTCGACCAGTTGATAGAGAGTGATTTTTTTGGCCGGCTGCGGCTCTTCAAGGAAAGCACTAACGAATTATTTTATGAGCCGAGCGTTACAGTTTCTGCGATCGAAAGCAACGTTCGCATCGGTAACGCATATGTAAATTTGATCGTTAAAGAGCGGCAGAAGATGGACGCGGCAGCCATTCAACTGAAATATATTGAGTATATCGAGCAATTGGGGTCGGTTTCGGACGCCGCAGGGCGCACGCTTGAGCTGGCCGAACTCTTAAATTTACTGACCGACGACGTTCTCAAAGCCCAATCCGCAGCTGTCGAGGAATCTACACCGGCCACCGCGGAAAGAAAGGTTCCTGAACCGGAACCCGCACCTGCTAAGGTCAGATCGCCGTGGGCAACAAACTTGATCGACTACGTCAAAGGCGTAAACAAAGTACTTGTGGGCTTATGTTTTGCTCTCCTTGTGGCGTGCGGAGGACTTTATGTGTGGTCAACGTATCTTGTCGAGGCGGAAGTCTCAACAGCCGGGGTGGTAAATGTGAGTCTGGAAAATACGCCGCTAAATGAGCATATCAAGATCGGAAAGATCAGCGGCCAGACATTTTACGGGCTGCTAAATCCGTCCTGGGATGCCTTGCCAAAGGAAAAACGAGAGGAATTTCTACAGAAAGCTTTGCAGGTGGGAGTTGAGAAAGGGTATAACCAGATCAGCCTGCTCACCAAGGAAGGCAAGCCCGCAGGTTTTGCGACGGC
>JBKJJR010000115.1:0-3149 GCA_046597835.1 Pyrinomonadaceae bacterium | reverse complement strand
GTAGCTTACAGTATCGATGCCAATGACATCCGAGGCACTTCCGTCCGGCCCTCCATTTTCGACATAATAACGGAACGCAAGCCGTCCATTCACCGGCGAGCCCAGGCCGCTGACGATGGCGGTGAATTGAGTCCAAACGATCGGATAACTGCCCAGACCCGAAGTTAGGTATGTTGGATTGATATCAAGCAGCAGCGTCGTAAAATCGCCAACGCCTGCTGCACTCGTTCCCACATTCGAGCTGGCGCCGTTTGTGCTCATTCGTACCTGGAGCCGGTCAGCAAATTGAACGGGAGTTGCCGTCCGAGTCCAAAATGTGAACTGCGCTCCGTTCGCCAGTTGCAAAGGCGGCGTTATCAACCAGTTGCTTAGCGTCGAGATGCCGGTGCCGTTGTTAAAGTCGGCACTGATGTATGCGGCGGTAGCGGGCGTCGGACTGGCGACAGGGCTTGGCGACTGAGCAGGAAACGCGCTCGAGTCGCCCTGAAACCAACCGGACAAACCGGGACCGGGCTGACTATTGTTGACCTGCACCCATCCGGCGGCCGGCAGTGTTGCAATATCGGTAAATCCTTCTGCGAAAGAGCAGACCGCGGCGGGGGCCGTTGGTGTTGCGGTCGGCGAATTTGTGGGCGTCGGAGCCGTGCACGTCCCAAGGCGTATCAGTGCAGCGTTAGAGTTGCGGTTGGCGATGACAAGATCCTGCCTGCCGTCTGCATTAAAATCGCCGATAGATACCGAATTGGGCGTCATGCCCGCGTCAACCTCTGTCGTGCCGCTAAAACCGCCGAGACCGTCGCCGATACGGATCGAAACGGTGCCGGGAATATTGTCGTTTGCCGTTGCAATATCCTGCTTACCGTCATTGTCAAAATCCCCGACGGCAACTGACTTCGGGCTAAACGCGACCCCGACATCGGTCAAGCCGCTGAACCCGCCGGTCCCGTCGCCGATACGGATCGAGACGGAATCGGACTTAAAATTTGCCGCAGCGATGTCCTGTTTTCCGTCATTGTTGAAGTCCGCGACAGCAACCGAAACCGGTTGGCTCCCGACGCTGACGTTCGTCGTGCCGCTAAAGCCGCCAAGGCCGTCGCCGAGCCTGATCGAAATTGTGCCAGGGAAATTGTCGTTTGCCGCAGCGATATCCTGCTTATCGTCATTGTTAAAATCGCCGATAGCAATTGAACGAGGATTGCCGCTTACCGAAACATTCGTGGAACCGGAAAAGTTGCCGACCCCGTCGCCTAAACGGATGGAGATGGTAGAGGACGTATAGTTTGCAGCGGCGATATCCGCCTTGCCGTCGTTGTTAAAATCGCCCGATACTACCGCGATCGGAAAACCGCCAACACTCACGCCGGTAGCGTTTGCAAAGCCGCCCGATCCATCACCGATACGAATGGAGATAGAATTTGAGAGAGAACTAGCAATCGCAAGGTCCTGCTTTCCATCGCCATTCCAGTCCTCAACGGCGATTGAAGTCGGAGCGTTTCCGACCGAAACTTCTGTAGTTCCGCTAAAACCGCCGATCCCATTACCCAGCCGGACTGAAACCGTACTTCCATCTACGTTAGCTGTTGCGGTGTCTTGCTTGCCGTCATTATTGAAATCCCCAACCGTTGCGGAAAGAGGACCGTTCCCCGTGCCAACATCTGCCGCGTTGCTGAAGTTTGAGACGCCGACACACGCGGCCCCGTTTGTCACTGTAAGCTGGAATGTTTTTGTCGCCGTCCCGCCCGGTCCAAACGCTCTGACCGTGACCGTGTAGGCACCGGGGGCGATATTCGCATGATGAGCATTTGTCACTCGCACAACCCCCGTCACAGGGTCGGCCGTAAATTCGCCGATAAAACCGGTCGAGGTCTCAGCGCTTATGCTAGTTGTGCTTGTCGGAGGGGCGTCAGGGGTTATCGTATTGTTTGAAGCCAGTGCTGTGGACGTATTCGGATAATTGCCAAGCGCCGTGATCTGTACACTTGTTATCGACCTTACGCGGCCCCAATACGCATTTAGCGAGACAGTCATGACAGCAATTAGTATTGAAGCAACAACAAAAAGGCGTAATGAAAATTTCTGTGCGAACATGAAAAGATCTCCGGCTGATAACTGGATCGCAAGGTCTAAATTAAAAACGCTATGTCAGAAAGACGGGGAAATAAAGCTCCACATGTTTGGGAAGCTGGTTAATAATGCAATTATCGGACTTAATAACCGAATTTGTCAATGAATGTTAAAACTTGTTGACATTTCAAAAGAGCAAACCTAGTCTTTAAGAGGAAGATTTGACAGACCAACTTGTAGCTTTCGTCGTCAAAAGTAGTGCCAGTCGTCACGCCGTCTCGCAACTTATGAAAATAGCCTTCTGCAAAACGAACACGATAAAGTTAGCATGCATCGGTTTATTCGCAGGTGTCACCGTATTTGTAACCCTTGCGGGAAATGCAGAAAAGACGAACGCGTCATCCTCGGGGCCGTCGCCGTCGCATACGAATGCGCCGGGCGAGGCTAACTGCACGGCCTGCCACGTCGATTTTCCCGTCGACAGCGGTACCGGCAGTGTTAAGATCTCGGGCGTGCCTAAAACCTTTCTTCCGGGACAACAAATACAGATCAAGGTAACAACCAGCCAGAAAGACGGAGTCAACTACGGATTTCAACTGACCGCTATCGACGATCTCGGCCGACCGGCCGGGACATGGACACTTTCCGATACTGTTCAAACTCAGATCGTAAAAGGCTTTGTGGCCAATGACCTTCGGCAATATGTGGAACATACTTCTGCGGGAATTGTTCCTACGATGTTCGGGTCAAAATCTTGGACATTCATTTGGAACGCTCCGGCTCAGCCGGTTGGCAAGGTCAGTTTTTTCGCGGCCGGAAATGCAGCCAACGGCAGCGGCGGTCCCGACGGCGACTACATCTATACAACGTCAAGGGCCAGCATCGGCGGCTCGGCGGCGACAGATCTTAATAGTGATCGCGCGGACAACGATGTCGCACCGGCAATGGAATAAGAAGCCGGATTAGCATTTAAGCGCCTTTTCATAGATCTCGATCCACTGCTGTGGCGTGACCTTCGAGGCGAGTTCGCCGATGAGTTTGAGCGGGATGTCTTCGAGCTTGTTGAACCGTATGCACGATTTGCC
>JBKJJR010000089.1:0-7818 GCA_046597835.1 Pyrinomonadaceae bacterium | reverse complement strand
GCCTCGCGTTCGAGGTCGAGTAGATATCGTTCGCTGACCTGAGTCTTATGATTGATCGTTCCGCCGCTCATTACGTGCGCAAGTTTTTTGCCGATCAGCACGTCGTGTTCGGAAATGTAGCCGCCGTGCTTCATCATATGCAGAGCGAGTTTCATCGCCGATTCGGCAGCTTCACCAAGCACAGTAATGTCGGTTCGCTCGACAGGAGCGACGTAGCCGAGGGCGTCCATGTTGAGCACCTCTTGTTTAGCGTCTTGTATCAAGCGGTCGCCGTTCATCGAGATCGAATCGGAATCTCTTAAGAAGCCCAACTCCCTCGCTTCCTGCGCTGACGTTGCAACCTTGCCCATGCCGATCGTCTCGAATGTCTTTTTCATGAACGCCAGCGGATCGGCGTCAGGCGCCTTTGCAGCTGCGTCCATCGCACGCATCGTCATTTCTTTTGTGCCGCCGCCGGCAGGGATGACGCCGACGCCGACCTCGACGAGTCCGATATAGGTTTCGGCGGCGGCGCGAATTTTATTCCCGTGCAGCGCGATCTCGCAGCCGCCGCCTAGAGTTAAACCGTAGGGCGCAGTTACGACAGGTTTTGCTGAATTACGAAGACGCATCACGGCATTCTGAAACGACGCGATCATCATATTGATGTCGTCCCATTCCTCGTCCTGGGCGGCGAGCAGGAGCAACATGATATTCGCGCCGGCTGAAAAATTGCCGCCCTGATTGCCAACGACGAGGCCTTTAAAATTCTTCTCCACTTCCTCGATGGCGAAGTTCATCATCTGAACCGTGTCGCCGCCGATGGAGTTCATCTTTGAATGAAATTCCAGACACGCAACGCCGTCGCCGATGTCGATCAGCGATGCTCCGGGATTTGTTTTGATGATTCCCGTGCGTTCTTTGACATCTTTGAGTATCAACACGCCGGGACGATCCGGTTTCGGCTTGTATTCGCCTGCGATAAGATCGTAGAACTGATGTTGGCCGTTCTCATTTTTGTAAAAGGTCGCCGCACCTGAATCCAGCATCTTTTCGACGTTCGCCGGAATTGCCTGTCCCTCTTTTTGCATCCGTTCGACCGATTCGCTAATTCCGATCGAGTCCCATGTTTCAAAAACACCGATCTCCCAGCCGAAGCCCCATTTGATAGCGTTGTCGATCTCGACTATTGTGTCCGCGACTTCGGGAATGCGGTTGGCTGCATATCGAAATGTTTTCGACATCGTGCGCCACAGAAAGTCGGCGACTTTGTCGTCACCCCAGACGAGCGTTTTCAGGCGTTTGGGAAGATCGTCTATCTGTTTCGCAGCGTCAAGCGCAGCGAATGTTGTTTTTTCCTGCGGCTTGTATTCAAAAGTGTTAAGGTCAAGTTCGAGGATCTGGCGATTGCCTTCAGCATCCTTTGATTTTTTGTAAAAGCCGCCGCGGGTCTTATCACCCAGCAGCTTTTTCTCGAGCATCTTTTCAATTGCATCCGGCACGAGAAAAATGTCGCGATCTTTGTCGTATGGTACTGCGGGATAGAGATTTTTGTTGACGTGAGCGAGCACATCAAGCCCGACGAGGTCGGAAGTGCGAAACGTCGCCGACGAAGCATGGCCGATGGCCTTGCCGGTCATTTGATCGACCTCAGTCGGCGTGAAGCCCATCGCGATCATTTCGTGGACCGTCGCCATCATCGCAAAAGTCCCGATGCGGTTTGCGATAAAATTTGGCCGGTCCTTCGCCGGGACAACGCCTTTACCTAATCGTTGATCGAGAAATCCCGAGATCGCACAAGCAATTTCACCGCTCGTTTTGCTACCGGGAATAACCTCGACGAGCTTCATATACCGCGGCGGATTAAAGAAGTGAATACCGAGAAAATGTTTTTTAAAATCTTCAGAGAAAGGTTCGGCTATGGATTCGATGGGAATACCGCTCGTGTTCGACGCAATAACGGCTCCCGGTTTGCGGTGACTATCGACCTCGGCAAAGAGCTTGTGTTTTATTTGGATATCTTCAACAACGGCTTCGATCACCAGGTCACAATCGGCGATCTTTGCGAGGTCGTCCGAAAAATTGCCGGTGGTGATCAGCCGTGCATTATCAGGCAGCATGAACGCCGCAGGTTTTAATTTTTTGGCTGCGTCAAATAGGGCATTGACAATACGGTTACGCACCTGCGGGGCGTCGAGCGTCAAAAACCTATTATCTTCGTCCACTGTCAGTTCCGTCGGCGCAATGTCGAGGAGCAGCGTCGGTATCCCGGCATTTGCAAGATGTGCAGCGATCGCCGCACCCATTGTTCCGGCGCCTAAAACGGCAGCTTTTGTTATGTTCATCGTCGCCCTTTAGCCTTAGTTTTCCCAGTCGTTACGAGCGGCTGCATTTCGCGTATTTGTAATTTCATTAATTGCCTCGTTTGTAACCTTTGCTTGTATTAGATGATATTGAGTGAATACTCATTCATCAAGTCCTTTACGTCTGGCTCAAATCCTTAGAAAATGGCCTTGACATGTTGATGAAATAGGATAATACTTTTCAGGTCAATTAATAATTAATATTGGGCTCGTTCTGGGATCCGACAACAAAGTCTCTTCAGCGTTGTTCCTTCTACTACCGACCCCGAGTAACAGGAGAAGTATATGTATAAAAAGATATTGATGGTTCTAACGGTTTTCGTTTTGTTAGCGGCGGGAATTTACGCTCAGGACGGCCCGGCAACTACGAAAAAGGATACAAGCGCTGCGACAAACGACGCGCCCGCCAAGGCTACGGCCTTTCGCCCGACCAAGGATCAGATCATGAAGGGTCAGGAGATACTGATAAAGCAGAAGCTTTGGGACGGCGAAGCAACGGGCATTTATGGCGAGTGCCGTCCAGCCATCAAAGCCTACCAGAAGGCCAACGGCCTCGATCAAACAGGTAAGTTTGACAAGCTGACTCTCGCAAAGATGAACATTGCTCTTACTGATAAACAGAAAGGTATAGATTCTCCATCGGGATCGAGTTCGAAGTCCTCATCGTCCTCAGACGGTCCGAAACGACCGGGTCCGTTCCAGGCTACCAAGGAGCAGATAACGGCACTGCAAACAAAGTTGAAAGAGGCAAAGCTATTCTCTGGCGACGCCGACGGCGAACGCAGCGATAACTTGAAGGATGCCGTAAAAAAATATCAGGATAAGAACGGCCTGAAAGCTACCGGCGGCATTAACGCCGCAACGCTTGAGAAAATGGGAATCGCCCTAACCGACAAGCAAAAGGTCAAGGTCGCCGCGCAGAAGGCGTACGATGCGGGTAAAAAAGAGTAATTAATTTCAAAAGAAATTGCTTGGCCGATGCTATCGATAGCATCGGCCTTTTTTGTGGGCTTGTTAGCTTCACCAACTATTTGAAAAGGATATGTGAGGTGCTAATTACACGTTGAACGTAGTTGTTGACAATTTGCAGGAATGGAACTAGCATACCCTTAAGATTCTTAACTATCAGGGAGGGAGATTATGGTACCCGCAAAAGTTCTGCTTCGTTCGTCACGGCCGGTAATTGTCCGTTTTGGATTGTTAATATTTATCGGTTTCGCGGCCTCCACACTTGCCGCCTCGGGAATCGGAACGCCGGGTTTTTATTCTGCCGAGTACGCGGAAGTCTTCTGCGGCATGCCGATCCCCGCTGCACCCAAACCCGCGATACAGTCGCCTGTGGGAAGGCCCGCTACGATTGCCGGAATGGCTACCACTGTTAATGTCAGTATTTCCGATTTCTTCTTCAATCCTCCACAGTTGACTATCAACGTCGGCGATACGGTAAAGTGGACCAATAACGATCCGATCAGACATACCACCACAAGCAATACCGCCATTTGGAATTCAGGCGACCTGACACAGGGACAGACCTTTAGTTTCACCTTCAACGCCCCAGGTCAATTTCCCTATTACTGCATCCGGCATCCCGATATGACGGCGAGCATCACCGTACTGGGAGGATCACCCACGCCGACGGCAACTGCGACAGCAACGCCCTCAGGACGAACGGCGTTTGATTATGATGGCGATGGAAAGAGTGATATTTCAGTTTTCCGGCCTTCGGCGGGAGCGTGGTATCTACAGCAGTCGACAGCCGGGCTGTTCGGAACGCTATTTGGATCTGGAACCGACAAGATCACGCCTGCCGATTATGACGGAGATCGCAAGACGGACATCGCGGTTTATCGGCCTTCGACCGGTATCTGGTATGTGCTTAACAGCACGAATGCCACGGTTTCGTACTATGTCTTCGGCGTTGCGGACGATTTGCCGACACCGGCCGACTACGATGGCGACGGAAAGGCGGATATTTCCGTTTTCCGTCCATCGACAGGGACTTGGTATCGGCAGAATAGTGGGAACGGGACGTTTTTTGGGGTTCAGTTTGGGGCGAGTGAGGACAAGCCTACCGTCGGGAATTTTGACGGGGACGGGAAAGCGGACGTTGCAGTGTTCAGGCCTTCTGCCGGTGCGTGGTATCAGGTATATAGCACGGACGGATCGATACACGGGCAGAATTTTGGGTTTGGAACGGATGTGCTTGTTCCCGCCGATTACGACGGAGACGGGAAGATGGACGTGGCGGTGTTCCGGCCTTCTGACGGGTACTGGTATGCACGGAACAGCTCGGACGGGGCGTTCACGTACAAGATATTCGGGCTCGCGACGGACGTGCCTGCACCGGGCGATTTCGACGGCGACGGGAAGGCGGACATTGCCGTCTTCCGCCCATCGGATGGCAACTGGTACCGTCAAAACAGCTCAAACGGCCAATTTATTGCATTCCAATTCGGATCAAACGGCGATAAACCTACACATACTGCGTTCAGGTATTAATGCCACTCAAGTCAAAACCGCCTGCGTTGGCGGGCGGCAAGTACCGTGGGGTGCGAACCGGCCGCCCGCTAGCAGGCGGTTCTTACAAAACGCCGACAAGCCAACTCAAACGGCATTCCGGTATTAAAGAACGTTTGTGTGATATTTATCGCCATCGGAGTTCCATGAAAAATCTTCTAGCTTCTATCGTCCTGCTCGTTTTCGCAGCTCTTTCGGTTATGGCTCAAACCGGCCGGCAAGAGGCCGCTATTCGCAAGGTGATGAACGATCAAGTCGCAGCCTGGAATCGCGGCGATCTTGAGGGTTTCATGGAGGGTTATTGGCGCTCAGAAAAACTGACTTTCACGTCGGGCGACGAAGTAACGCGCGGGTGGCAGAAAAGTCTCGATAATTACAGAAAGAGCTACGGCACAAAAGAAAAGATGGGCGTTCTCACATTCTCGGTTCTTGAGCTGAATGTCCTCTCAAAAGACGCCGCCGTTGTGCTCGGAAGCTGGTCGTTAAAACGCGAAAAAGACAACCCGCACGGCAAATTCACAGTTGTTTTCCGCAAATTTAAGGAAGGCTGGCGGATTGTGATGGATCATACTAGTTAAGTTTTTTCAACGGACAACCTCGATCGCAAGCGTCTGCGAACCCGTTACGAGATATTCACCCTGCGGCAGTTCGAGTTCGACGATAATGGTTTGAATTATCGGTTTGGTGCCGCCGGTTGTGCGGTCGTTGTTTATCGTTGAGAGCACCGACGGAGGCAGATTCGGCAGTTCGCTAGCGCCGATAACGGCACCTGCGGCTGTTCGTGTCATGACAGCGTACAGGCGGTCGGGACGCTTCAGCCGGTTGATAGTGGCGATCAGCTCGGCGGCGCTTTTGGGGATGAATTGCGTGATGGCGGAATTTTGTTGAACTGAATTGCCGTCACCGACAGTAAGTGTGACGGAACCGGGTGCTGTGTCTCGTGGTATCGTAACCGGGACCTTTTGAATAAGAATTTTACCGGCTTCGGTTCGCGCGAACGAAGTCAACTCAATGGATTCGCCCGGTCTTGCCTGGATCCGGTCGGTCGAAATGCGGTCGAGCATAGCCGTTTTGCTGCTGTCGGACACGGACATATTGATCGTAACGCCCGTAATATCCAGTCCTTCAAATCGAGCACGCAGCAAAGCATTTATCGGAATCGCCGCCGCCGCAGAAGCTTGCCCGGGAGCCTGCGCTCCGGCAAAACGCCGGCTGAATTTGATCGATTCCTCGCCCTTGACTGCGATCGTGCCTGACGTTTCTACCGTCATGTCGCCGAGGCTGCGTTCGTTTGAAAGGAGAGTGTTGACTATACCGATATTTACGATGAGTGGCGTCAGCACTTCGTCGATCGCGGATTCAAAATTCACCTCCGTGTCGCGTCCGCGGCTTGTCTTGAGCCTGATCTTTACGGGAAGCATTCGTGGAGCTTGGCCGAGCATCCCGAATATTCCGGTAGAACGATCCTGCGTCATTGTTCCGACCATGGCGTCGGGAACCGCCAATTTGAATGAGTTGTTTGCGTTTGGAACGACCGTGATGACATGAGATTCCGCCATTGGCAGACTCGCTGTGCCGAGTCCGAAAAAGGGATGCCCGAACGCGTATATCTTATTGCCGTCGCGCAATGTCACAGTTCCGGCGGCGGCCAGGCTAACATCGCCGCGGGATAGATGCACAACGACCGAATCGCCGCCGACCAATGTGTTCGCGTCCGCAGCTTTCAGCGGAGTTATGTCCGAAGTTCCGCCGGAAGCGGCTACCGGAAGGACGCCTGCAGCGAGCAGCTCCGGCGCGAAAAGATCAAGTGTCTTTTGCGAAATTCCTGAAAACGTCAGCGGCGTAGCGATCGATTTAAATGTTTGGCCGGCGATCGACATCAGCTTAGAGTCGGACGAATACCCTGACAAAAATGGGCTGTGTTGAACCGCACCGGCCGAGATATTAGGCCGCCAGTTGTCGGAGAGAAGTTCAGAATACGAAACAGCCCTTGGTTCGCGTGACTCAGCAACTGTCGATGGAGATCTTTCGACCGCGGAGAGCATCTGCTCAAAAGGGGTGATGCCGCAGATCGGTTCCTTGGCGAATGGAAAGCTGTATGAAATGGCACCAACAAGCTTTCCATCGATGTAAACGGGCGAGCCGGACATGCCGGCAAAGACAAAGGTACGCTCGGCGTTGGCTCCGCTAAGACGGCCGATGATCATATCCTGTTTTGGCCCGATCCAGTTTGGAATTACGCCTAATATCTCGACATTGAATTCTTCAGATGTGCTGCCGCGGAAAACCGTTTTGGCAGTACCTCGCATTCCTTCACGCAGTTCTGTTACGGGAAATATCAACGGTACCTTGGTGGATTCCGCGTTCGGACTAGACTGTGCAAAAATGTTGAGCGAATAGAGAGAAAAGGCTAGAAAAACCGTAAAAAATCCTGCTTTGATCATTATAAAAACTTCTTCCTTATTGACCGGCGCTTATGTTACCATTTTAACAGGTCATCCGAAAGCCTTTTGTTTTCGGGCTTTCCCCTCTCATTCCTAAACGGCATTCCGTTACATCCTGCACGTCAGTTCCATTAGTTATGTTGAAAATAACACGTCTTTTAAAGAGTCTTGTACGCTTGTTTATGCCGGCGTTCATTTTAATAATTGTCGCGGTGAATGGCGGCGCAATTTGGCTGATCTACACGACCGCGAGGCCGATCAATTCGGTTTATCTCGTTTCGCCCGATAAATACGGGCAGCTTAGTGCGCGCGCTGCACAGGTCACTGACGAGACGTGGTCCAATCGTGACGGCAGCCAGACGCGCGGATGGCTGCTTCGCGGTGCCGAGAATGCGCCGGCTGTTATCCTGCTGCACAAATTCGGCGCTGACCGGTCGTATGTTCTAAATCTCGGCGTCAAACTCAATGAATCTACGAATTTTACGGTTCTGATGCCGGATCAACGTGCCCATGGC
>JBKJJR010000345.1:0-11178 GCA_046597835.1 Pyrinomonadaceae bacterium | reverse complement strand
TCTTTGCACGCAAGAATTATTTCTACCCCGATCTGCCAAAGGGCTATCAGATATCGCAATACGACAAACCCTTCTCGGCGAACGGCCAGCTGACCATTCTCACCGCCGAGCGCGACGATCACGGCCAACCTCTAGAATGGAAGCCGATGACGATACAGATCACGCGGATGCATCTGGAGGAAGACGCGGGCAAGAATGTGCATGAAGGCTTGCCGGAGGTCGATAAATACTCGTATGTCGATCTAAACCGGGCCGGAACGCCGCTGGGCGAAATAGTGACCGAGCCGGATTTTCGCACGTCGTGGCAGGCGTATGACTATGTCAATCACGTTCGCCGCGTTTTGCAATGGGTCGGAGCCAGCGACGCCGATATGGAGAAAGGCAACTTGCGCTGCGAAGCGAACGTCTCTGTACGCAAGGTCGGCGAAACCACGTTCAACAACAAGGTCGAGCTAAAAAATCTCAATTCGGTCCGTTTTATGCAAAAGGCGATCGAGTTTGAGATCGAACGACAGATCACTGCGCATGAGGCTGGCGAAACGGTCAATCAGGAGTCACGGTTGTGGGATGAGAAGAACAATCAGACACGATTTATGCGCTCGAAAGAGGACGCCCATGATTACCGATATTTTCCAGAACCCGACCTGCAACCGCTAGTCGTAACCTCCGAATTTATCGAGACCGTAAAATCCCACATGCCCGAATTACCCGACGTTATGCGCGAACGATTCATAGCGGTTTACGGCCTTGGCTTCTCTGATGCATCGCAGCTTGTAGGCGAAATCGATCTGGCCGAGTATTTTGAAAAAACTGCCCGGATCACGGCAAATCCAAAGGTTTCGGCAAATTGGATACTCGGCGAACTGACGCGCGAACTGAATAATTCAGGCAAGTCGGTTTGCGATTCCCTGCTGACTGCCGAAGACCTCGCCGAATTGCTCAAAACAGTCGAATCGGGCTCGATCAATAACAATCAGGCAAAAGAAGTCTTGGTCGAGATGTTTGCGACCGGTAATACCGCTCCGGATGTGATCAAAGAAAAGGGCTTTGAACAGGTCTCCGACACCGGCGCCATTGAGAAGATCGTTGACGAGGTGATCGCTGCAAGTCAGGCGAATGTCGATGCCTATCACGGCGGTAACGAAAAACTGTTCGGATTTTTTGTAGGGCAAGTGATGAAGGCCTCTAACGGCAAGGCGAATCCGAAAATTGTGAATGACATTCTGAAAGAAAAATTGTGAAATTGAAAGGAAAAGCGGCAATCGTAACCGGCGGGACAAAGGGCATCGGTTACGCGATTACGGAAAGCCTGGTAAGAGCTGGGGCAAGCGTTTTTACTTGCGCGCGAAACAGGACTGATTTGCACGAGGCAGTAGAACGCCTTTCTTTGTTGGGACAGGTCCGCGGATGTGTTTGCGATGTTCGTGATGAGGAGCAGGTGCGATCGATGCTAGCCGATTGTGAGCGTATTTTCGGCGGCGTTGACATCTTGGTCAATAACGCCGGTTTGGGCTTTTTTGAGAAGACGGTCGAGGAGATGAGCGGCGAAGAGTTTCGCCTGACATTGGAAACTAATCTTTTCGGCGTGTTTTACGCCTGCCATTATGCCGTTCCGATGATCAAGCAGCGCGGAGGCGGCTACATAATTAATATCTCGTCGCTTGCCGGACAAAATCCGCATCCCCGGATGGCGGCGTATAACGCTTCAAAATTCGGCCTCAACGGTTTTTCCGAGGCGCTGATGCAGGAGGTGCGGCATGACAATATCAAGGTCAGCTACATTTGCCCCGGCAGCGTGAATACTAATTTCGGTGGCGACACGCCGACGGACGAAAACGCGTGGCAGCTTCAACCGAACGACATTGCTCAGGTCGTGATCGATCTGTTGTCTATGAACGAACGCGCGTTGCCAAGCAAGGTCGAGATACGCCCGAGCAATCCGCCTAAGAAGTGATCCTACGATACGGCCATCGTCGGCAAGGTTACGCGGCTGATAGTCTCGATCAGCGAATCTTCGCTAAACGGTTTTGTCATAAAATCAACGACACCCAAGTCAAATGCTCTTTGTCTGTGCTCTTTTCCGGTGCGCGAGGTTATCATCACCACCGGAATGTCACGAAATGCGTCTTCTTTTTTAATGTATTCTAAAAATTCATAGCCGTCCATATTCGGCATTTCGAGGTCAGTGAGAATAATGTCGGGACGTTTTTCCGGGTCGCCTAGTATCTCTACCGCGTGCTGACCGTCAGTGACAGGAATGCTCCGGTAGCCCGCCTTTTCTAGCATTATTGTTATCAACTGTCTCATGCTGGAACTGTCATCGACGACCAGTACGGTCAGATCGGCGTTCGGTGAGGTCGCCAATCCCCCATCTATGCTGCTAAAAAACGGATCGGTCTCGTCAGCCGAATCGAAAGCCGCGACAGCTAAGATGAGTGGGATTTTTATCGTAAAAGTCGTCCCTTTTTGCGGTTCGGTCGAGATCTCGATCGTTCCACCTATGCTGCCGATGCTCTCTTTAACGATGCTCATACCAACACCGCGACCGGCATTGAGGCTTAGACTTTCAGCAGTTGTAATCCCCCGTAAAAACATCAGATCGAACACTTCTGCATCGTTCAAAGAATCGGCCCACGCGCGACCTATTACGCATGATGCAACTGCCTTTTCTCTAAGTTTAGAAATTGAAATTCCGCGCCCATCGTCACGGACTGATACCACGATCTCATTTTCGCCGCCTCCGACTTCGATCCGTATCTGCCCTTTTTCGGGCTTTCCGATAAGTCGCCGCCTTTCCGGCTTTTCAATGGCATGAACCACGGCATTGCGCAGCAAGTGCAGCAGCGGCTCGACGAGAGAATCGAGTATCTGCGTATCGATCTCGAAATCTTCATTGTCTATGATCACCACAGCCTTTTTGTCTTCTTCCTGGCATGTAACCTGAACGGCTCTGTTTAGTCTCGTTGCCAGCATTCCAAATCGGACCATTCTGATCCGAAATATCTTTTCCTGAATTTGATTCGTCAATTGACGCTGCGTTTCAAACAGCGGCCCCATTCTTTCCAAAATATCGGGAGTGCAGTGTGTGCTGAGCGAGATCAACTCTTTGGCAAGAGATGATCTGTTAATTGCAAGATTTCGGGTGAGATTCAGCAGTTCGTCGAGCCTGTCGAGAGCAACCCGGACGATAGGGGCCGGCGGAGGTTTGGCTGTATGGACAACATTTTGCCGCCGAGAATATGGTCGGGATTCGGGTAAATGTCGTGACGGAACTTTATCTTCATCCGACCGGCGGTCAGAGTTATCCGCGATCACGCGGTCAAATTCAGCATAGATCTCGGGTAGCCTGCCCGACTGCCGCGACGAGTCGCAACCGAGCGTCATTGAACGCAGTTGTTCAGTCGATGCTGTCAAAAGTTCGATGACCGATCGATTTATTTCGCGTTGATCTTCCGCCAATTGGTCGAGCAGATCCTCAACGCGATGCGACAATGCCGAAGCCTCTTTTAGCCCTATCACGCCGGCGGCTCCTTTGAACGTGTGCGCGCATCTGCGGATGTTCCACAAGGCTTCGAGGCCGTGTGGCTGTGCCGTCAAAGTTTTGAGATTTTCCGAGATGCTTTCCAGAAGTTCGGATGCCTCCGTGCGAAATATCTCGAGCGTTTCTTCATCTATCTCAAATCCGGCCTCAGATTGCGGCTCTTCATGGAACTGCTCGCCGAGGGTTAGTCTTTCAAACGATTCATCGAGAAAACTGGATATACTAAACAAAGGATCATCGCCTTTTAATGGGGCATTCAAAAGCGAAGCCTCGATTCCGGCAATGAGATCGAGGGCCCAGCGGGCATTTTGCTCAGGCGCGGTGCTTTTGGGGTCCAAAATCTCCTTGAGAACCCGTTCACATTCCTCTGAACTCGCAGCGATATCGTACTTACCGGCCGCTTGCGCATTTAGGTTGAGCAGATGCAGATTGCGGATCGGCACATCGAGTTCGCTGAAACAACGTGGATCCTGAAGAAATATCAAAATCCCACTTCGGATGCCTGTCAGATTGACCTCCGAAGATGGATAAAATGACGGCGTTGGGTCTGGATGGACCGATTCGTAAGAGTTTAGAACGGAATTATTCGCGTGCAATTTTTACTGCCCCTAAACGGCTTTATCTTCAGAAACAAGATAAGTCTCAAGCGCCTGCATGAGCGTGTCAGGCCCGAAAGGTTTTGTAATGTAACCGGCGGCTCCCGCCATCCTGCCGCGAACTTTGTCGAAAAAGCCGTCCTTTCCTGAGATCATGACTATCGGCAAGTCTTTGCAAGCGGGATTTGATTTGACCTGTTTGCAAACTTCATAGCCATCCATTCGCGGCATTGATATATCGAGAAAAACGATGTCCGGCACGCTTTCGGCGATCTTCTCGAGGCCATCGACGCCGTCAACTGCGCAGACGACGTTATGCCCACTCTTTTCCAGCTTGCTTGAGATAAGTTTGCGCACCGTCGCGCTATCATCCACGACAAGGATATTTTTTTCCTTCGGCATCGCGTCATGTGCTTCGTTCTGCCGACGCATTTCATCGATGCGGATCGCGAGAGTATTCATCTGCCCAAATAAAATGACATTATTAGGGTCGAGAAGCAGAGCTTCGTTGAGATACCTTTGCCCTTCGTCGTAACTTCGCAGATTTAGGTAGCCGATGCCGAGTATAGTCAATTCTCTTGCGTCAAAGTCGCGCAGATTCCACTCCGCTTCCATGTTAGTTACGGCTATCTGGATAGTTTCGCGATCCGCATCCCGGTTCGAAAGAAATGCCTCAATATCCGAAAGTGTTAACGCCGCGTGGCACGAACTACATTCGAAAGTGCTCGCCTCATTCGCAGCCGAGCAAAACGGACAGGCGACGCCGTTTGGCAGTTCGGCCGACGGCAGTTCGGTTTGAGCAAAAACGAAAGGCCCCTCCGTGATGGCCTCGATCTCATAAATGTCGGTTTTATGGCCGTCAATTGCCTTTCCAAGCAACGCTTCGGTTTCGACGAGCCTTTTTTTTGCAACGGCGTTAGCAGGATTGATCGTCAGGGCATTAGAAAGAAATGCAACCAACTCTTCCGGGTATTCGCTGATCGATGCAAGCCACATCCAAGCCTCCTCGCTGAACGAATTTAGCTCGGCGGCTTCTGTAAGGAATTCTCTCGCGGCTTCACGGTCGCCATTTTCTGCGGCGGCGATCCCGTTGCTTAACAGCGTCGCAAAATCGGCCGGCCCTGAAACGGCAGCTTCGTCTAAAACTCCGCTTCCAACGGGCGGCATCGCGGTGGCATTGGTTTCAAATTCTAATCTCATAAATTTATCGAGGAAAGATTTATAAAGCGGGTGAGAAAATATGGGGACAAGCGGAGAAAGGCTCCAAGGTACAACTCAAATCTAAAAGCAATACCGATGCCATCAAATCGGAGGCGAGCGCTTTTGTTAATCGGACTGTATGTCCCTAAAATAAAGGCTTAGCAGCACTTCGCAAAAGTAGCGACCGGCAATTTGCTTGCACTCTTGCTCTGAGTGACAAAATATGGCACAACTTTTTGACAAAAAGTAGTAATTTCAAGGGTATCGAACATAGATCGTGGCCACGAAAAATACCGAATTTGATGTAATGATCGCTGGCGGCGGCCCGGCCGGGCTTTCCGCGTTGCTGTGGTGCGCTGATCTCGATTTGGTTGCCATTTTGCTCGAAAAAGAAGTGGAATTTGGCGGCCAACTGCTTCTTACTCATAATGCCATACAAAATCATCTCGGAGTTGAGGCAGCCAACGGCCGTGAGATGCGCGGGGCTTTTCTGCGTCAGGTTGAAAATACTGACGCGAAACGGTTCACAAGTGCGAGAATCATTGAGGCGAACCTAACTCAAAAGACATTCACCCTGGCTGACGGCGCAGAATACTCAGGCCGCGCGATCGTCATTGCCACGGGTGTACGGCGGAGAAAGTTGATGGTGCCGGGTGAAGAGGAATTTTTTGGTCTAGGCATTCTCGAATCCGGCATAAAGGCCGTTGACGAAATGCACGGAAAAACTGTTTTGATCGTCGGCGGCGGCGATGCAGCACTTGAAAATGCTGTTATGTTGAGCAAAACCGCAAGACGGGTGGTCGTGGTTCACCGCCGGGGCGAATTTACGGCGAGGAAGGAGTTTAAGTCTGCGGCAGAGAGTTCAGATAGGATCGACTTTTGCCTAGACACGCGAGTAACGGACATTCTCGGAAAAGAAAATGTCGAGGCCGTTGAATTGATGCATCAAATCTCTGGGAAAACTTCGCGGGTGCTTGCCGACGCGGTCTTGATCCGCATCGGCGTCGAGCCGAATACGGAACTTTTTCGCGGACAGATCGACCTCGACGAAGGCGGCTACATCATAATCGATGCAAATTGTGCGACAAGTATGCAAGGCGTTTTTGCCGCGGGCGACGCGGCTAGTCGGACTGCGCCAACTATATCCGCTGCCGTTGGGCATGGCGCGATCGCGGTCAGGGCGATATTAGAAAAACTGGGTCAAGCATAGCCGACTTTATTCAGTCGGCCCTTTTTTCTATTAAGAATAATCATCGCATAATATTTTATTGCGACTCAGCGTATATGCCGGTAAAAGTAGTTTCAGCCCGCATTGAAACGAGCGGCCCGATTCTGTCGTAATAAAGCTGTGTTTTACAAGTATCGGCAGGAGCAACTATGAAATTGAGAGCATCATTTTACCTGATTTTTGGGCTGGCGATCTTTACTATTATTTCGTCAAATAACTTTTCTGTTTACGCGCAAAACCATAACAGTAACAAGATAAGCGGTTTTGTTTTTGGCGTCAACCGCCAGCCTATGGCCGACCTTTACGTTGAACTGCTCAATGATTTTGGCCAGACTGAGTCCCGGACACGCACGAACGGAGCCGGATATTTCACCTTCTCCGGCATGAACGCGGGGCGTTTTATTGTAAGGGCCCTAACGTCCGGCACCGATTACGAGGAAGGGGAGAAAACGGTCGAAATCATCAACTTTTCGAGCGAAGACCGCGAGGGAAAGCGCGTAACGACGGGATATTCGAATGAGCAGATCGATATTAATTTGAAACTTCGCCGAGGCATAACTACGTCAAATGCCGTCGTTTTTGCTCAGGATGTGCCGCCGGAGGCTAAAAAACTATTCGAAAAAGCCGTCGCCGATCTCGATGACAAACGGAGCACCGAAGGTTTTAGATCATTGAAAGCGGCTCTCGAGATCTTTCCCAAATATTATGCCGCACTCGAACGGCTAGGTTCGGAATATATCGGCCTCGCGCGTCCTGAAGCGTTTCAGGCGGCCGTCGTACTTTTTACAAATGCCGTCGAGGTTTATCCCCGCGGATTTAAGAGTTGGTACGGGCTCGCCTATTCACAATATTCGGTTGGCAAATTTCCGGACGCTTTGTCGGCAGTTCAAAAGGCAATTGAGTTAAATTCCGTTTCGCCCGAAGCCCTCTTTCTGTCCGGCGTTCTGCTGAAGAAGGTGAAAAAGTATGAGGAGGCTGAAAAACAATTGCTCAAGGCAATCGAACTT
The DNA here is from genome assembly GCA_046597835.1 of Pyrinomonadaceae bacterium. Taxonomy (GTDB): domain Bacteria; phylum Acidobacteriota; class Blastocatellia; order Pyrinomonadales; family Pyrinomonadaceae; genus OLB17. The sequence goes on along the minus strand of JBKJJR010000345.1, from coordinate 3,606 downwards.
TCCCTGGACACAATACCAAGAATTCACTGGGAACTCGCCACTCTTTACGGGAACATATTGAAGCGTTACGCTGACGCAGCAAAAGAGTTAAAGCTTTTTCTAAAAGCTCAGCCCGATTCAAAAGATGCTGAGAGCATTAAGAAACTCATTGCCGACTTTGAAGCTAAAGCTCAAACAAAATAACTAGGCGGCCAGTGCTCTCCGAAATCATCGGCGCTCTTCGGCATCGTTGATCCCAGACCACAAAAAAGCCATCCGGTTTCCCGGATGGCTTTATAAATGCAACTCTCGTAAGTCTTAGAAAGTAAAGCGGATCCCGTAACGGACCTGGCGCTTTCCTTGATAAGACGAGGGAAAGTTGTAAAAGTTGTTGTGTCCGGCCGCCCCTCGGGCATCCGCAAGCAAGCCCGGCGAACCATTAAGCTGGAACGTTTTATACGCGGATATGAGCAAACACTGCTGCGATGTCGCCGGGTTTGCATTACACGCCGTCTGCTGAGCTGGCGAAACCAAATTGTATCTCGGTGTCAACACACTGAAATTGGTCGTATTTATGACATTTCCACCCTGTCCACTAGGATTAAGTCCCCTGTTGGTGACGATATATTGGTTAAACAGGTTTAGAACGTCGGCATCCATTTTGAGTGCAAACCGACTGTCCCGTCCAAACTTTATAGTATGAGTAACAGCCATGTTGGTCTGTGAGAATGTTGGAGTTCTTCCCTGATCACCGCGTTTGTCCAGAATGATCTGCGATATGTTGTTGATATTAACAAACGAGGTTATCACAGTACCACTCTGGATGAACGAGAATACGCTGAAATCCGTAGTATTTGATTTCCAAAGGCCGATCTTATCCCAACCCAAGATATATGCACCCTCGATCTTAAATATATGAGGGCGGTCAGTCGCCAATCTGCCGTTGTCAGGTCCGCCTGCGGCGGTGTAACCGGCATGCGGCTGGTCAAAGTAACGATTTACATTGGGATCCGTCCGGCCCTCTTCATCAGAGCTGGCCAATCCGCCGTAGTTGCCAAAGAGGCGGCTGTATGTGTAGCTCGCCTTGAAGTAGTAGTTATTGGCAAGCTGCCTGTCAAACCTGAGTTCGAGAGCATCGTAGTCGCGTTGCGGCTTTGGAGCAAGCGTCCCGAACATATCCGCCTGTTCCTTATAAAGACCCTCTCCCGGGTTGCCGATAATGTAATACTCACTGCCCTCGGAATTAGGAAATCCGGCATCCTCGATCGCATGAGTAACCTGCTTTCGGGTATATCGTGCCGAAAAGACGTACTTCTTAAATAATTCGCGTTGGAATGTAAATGTGATCTCCCTTTGCGTAAAAGGCTTGATATCTGGATCAATTCCTCCTACTTCGGTCAACGGGCCGCCGCTGTTTGACGAAACACGGAAGTCCCTGTCGCATCTGACGCGGCCATAAACCGGCGCCAATTGATTAAGCGTACATGCACCACCGACGGGTGGTGAAACACCGGGACCCAGGATCGTATCCCGGTTCAAGTTGTAAATGGTGTCACCTGGGAAGATTTCAAAAAAGATATCGTGGAACTCATCGCCGCCAAACGAACCACGCGGCAGCGTAAGCTTGAAGCGGTCGAAGAACAGTCCGTAAAAGGCAGTTACCTTTGTCTTGCCGTCTCCGGTAAGGTCATAGGCAGCACCTAATCGCGGAGTTATCTTGTCACCATAGCTAAAACTCATTCCAGGAAGGCCCGGAGCATAGCTCGGAACGTCTTCCTTCTCGGTTCTAAAGCCAAGATTCAATCTAAGCTTTCGGGTAGCCTGCCAGCCGTCCTGAACGTAGATAGCCGTATTTGAGCTGCTGACATTGCCCCGGGTTTTAAAGGTTGAGAGCCTGCCGGAACCTATAGCGCCGGGCGTCGGAGGTAACGCCGCTCCTGCATAGTTGCCGACCAATGCGAAGGTAGTGGTGCCCGACCGTAATGTGATAATGTCCGTCGTTCCAAAGATAACATTATTAGCGATCTGACTGACCGCGATGCCGCCCTTTAATTCGTGACGCCCACCGAGCGTGAAGCTGTAGGTAGCGTCGCCCTCATACTGATCACGGGTCGTGACGTCAAATTCCGTATTTGCAACTGAATCAATGCCGTTGGTCTGGTTTGGACTAGCCCTAACGCATCCAAAACCGGCCGGAAACTGTGAAGTGCTGAACGGAGTGGTTGAGCAAACAACACGCGGAGGGCCAATGCTGGCAATACCGTAGGAACCGAGCTTTTCATTTAGAAAATAATGGCCGAGCCTACCGGTAACGATCAGGTTGTCCGTAGCGTTATAGGTGCCTTGGCCGGTAACGCTCATTGAATTTTGACGCCCGCCCTGTTGGTTCGCAAATGCACCACCCGGCAAGGTGGAACTCAACTCCGATGAATAGCCCGGAAAGGGATTGCGGCCGGTTTGAGACAACGGATTCCAGCTAAACTTACCCAACAAGCTCAATTTGTTGAAAAGCTGTGCATCGAGACGGGTGAGGGTGGCCTCTTTCCGCTGCTTAAAATTATATCTTTCGACCGGACCATGGCACGGATACTGATTCGGGCTCGTCCCACAAAGTCCGCTAGGCTGGGTAAAATGGAGGGTTCGGTTCTGGCTGAGAACCTGGGGAGCCCAATTCACCAAAAACCACAGATGATTTTTAATAATAGGGCCGTTAACACTAAGTGTCGGGTTCGTTTCGTTGTATTGAAAGTATCGGTTCTGATAAAACGCCGGCGAGCTGTTGAGACTATACAGTATTTGGCCGCCGATAGGCTCCAGTTTTGCACTTCTAAACGTCGCCCCCACTTCGCCGTGGAAATCGTTTCCGCCGCCCTTGGTCGCTAGAATGATAACGCCGCCGGTGGCTCCGCCATATTCGGCTTCAAAACCGCTATTTTTGACCTTGATCTCCTGGATCTGTGAAAAGGGAATGTTGCTGTTTGCATTCAGAACGCCGCTGAGCACATTGGTCACTTCCAGACCGTCGATGATGAACGTATTTTCCGAGATGCTGGCTCCGTCGATCTGGAACCCTGCCCCCCTGGTTTCCGCCACAGTACCCGGCGTCGTATTCAGGATCGAGTTAAAATTCAACCCCTTCGGAAGCAGTTCTGCCGTTTGCGCCGAGATCGAGCTTTCAACACCTGTTTTCGTGGTATCGATCGGCGAAACATCGTCAGCTGATACTTCCACGACCACACCGGTATTGCCGATTGTCATCGGAAATGACAATGCAACGTTGCGCCCGAGTCCGATCTCAACATTTGTCAACGTCTTTTCAGCAAAACCCTTAGTAGCCGCCGAAGTCAACGAATATGTGCCGGGCGGAATCTGCAGCATCCTGGCAACGCCGTCATCGTTCGTGGTCATGGTTCTCTTGAAACCAGTAGTTGATCCCGAACTAGTAACGGTTAAAGCCACTCCAGGAACGATGGCGTCATTGGCGTCCTTTGTTGTAACTTCCAACGATCCCGTCGTTTCCTGGCCAAACGATACGATCGCTAATACGGCCACAAAAAGAAGTGAAATCAATACAAAACGTAAATCCCTTTTCATTAGGTCCTCCAAAAAAAATCAATCTAAAAACTT
>JBKJJR010000310.1:0-4551 GCA_046597835.1 Pyrinomonadaceae bacterium | reverse complement strand
CCGACCGGCAACGGCCGGCTCGACGCCGAAATTCGCAGAAACGAGACCATCGAAAAAGAGATCGTTTTCGATCTCCCCACAACAACCGCCGGCGCAAAATTGCTCATCACCGAAGGTTACGGTATCGACAAGACCATAGAGCATCTTTTGATCGGTGACGAAGACAGCATTTTCCACGCGCAAACTTTCTTCGATCTGTCAGAACCGCCTGCGTTAGCGGGCGGCAAAACTGCTGTCGATGCGCGGCACTGACGATAACGAAACTTTTACAGTTATGAACAAACGAACAAAAACCGGATTAGAGATATTACAGGTCGCGGCGGTGCTTGGCTTGCTCGGCGATATTTTATTGCGTGTGACGCCTTGGGGGTTGAATGTGCTGTTCTTCAATCTGGCTTTTGTGTGCGGCGCGCTTCTTCTCCTGCCGCGGCACTCGCCGGAGTATCTGACGAGGCAGACGCTCGCGCTGTTCGGCGCAATGCTTTTTTTTGCGTCGATGTTCGTCTGGCGCGATTCGATAGAGCTTAGAGTCGCGGACACTTTTGCGATAATCGCTATCCTTTCCGTGATCTTCGTCCCGCGAATGAAGATCGCCGCGAGCGTCGCCGGACTATTCCAATACGTAGCGGCATTTGTCTGGTCGGCATTGAATTCAGCATTCGCCCCGGCAATACTGCTCGGTTCGGACATCGAGTGGAAAGCCGATTCCCGAACGGGTTGGACAAAAAACCTATTCGCCGTCCTGCGCGGCGTAGCGATCGCGACGCCCCTGCTGGTTATCTTCGGAGCGCTTTTCGTAGCGGCTGACGCTGTTTATGAGGGAATGGTCCAGCGCGTCTTTAATATCCCGTTCGACACCGTGATCAGCCATGTAATGCTGACGGGTTTTCTCGCATGGCTTTCGGCCGGTTATCTCCGCGGCGTAATGTTTACCGGAATTCCCAAAACAGCCGCCGAACCCGTCGTCGAACAGTCGGCCGAGGAGAACAAGACCAAAAAAGAACCGAGCGCAACCATCAAGGACCCGACGCTCCCTAACAATCTTTCCATCCTCGAACACATTAACATCTCAGACCCGCCAAACACCGAGGCAGAAACACGACCGGTAGGGAGTGTGCGCGACGCCCAAACGAGTGCCCTAACAGAATCAAAAAACGCTTCCCCAAAACCCAAATGGTCATGGGCAAAGATCGAAAACACCTCATTGCCGCCGGTATTTACACTCGGCGCAGTCGAGGTTGGCGTGATCCTTGGTCTGATGAACCTGCTGTTCTTGAGCTTCGTGATAGTGCAGGTGCCGTATCTTTTTGGCGGAATGGAACTCGTCCAAAACACGCCCGATTTCAAACTCGCCGAATACGCCCGCCGCGGCTTTGGCGAGCTTGTGGCCGTTTCGGCTCTTACGCTGCCCATACTGCTTGCTTCGCACTGGCTGATCCGCAAGGAAAATCCATTTACAGAAAAGCTGTTTCGCATATTTGCCGGCATTCAAATCGCGTTGCTCTTTGTCATTATGGCCTCTGCAGCCCAACGCCTCGTGCTGCTCACCGGCAATCTCGGCTACGGCATGACGACAGTGCGCCTATACCCGCTTATCTTCATGTTCTGGCTCGCGATCGTTTTTGTATGGTTCGGCATAACAGTCCTGCGCGGCGCCCGCCAGTATTTCGCTTGGGGCACATTGTGGTCAGCAATGTTCGTCCTCGGCGCAGTTCACTTCCTTAATCCGGATGAGTTCGTCGTAAAGACAAATCTGACATTGATGCGGCAAGGCAGGGCATTTGATCCGGGATATAACGCCAGCCTTAGTCAAGATTCCGTGCTGACACTAATAGCGGCACTACCCGAGCTAACCCTAAAAGATCAATGTGTTGCAAGACATATTTTATGGGGTAGGCTCTCGAGTAGGAATGAACAGGATAATCTTGACCTACGGTCTTGGAATAGGTCGAGGCTTAACGCGGCACCGCTCCTGATTGAAAACACAAGACTTGTTCACGAAGATATGACTTACAAACGTGCATGCTCTGAGATTTTTTCAAGTAACCAGTAAGCTATTGACGCAAGTTTATTTCACAATTTGCAGATTAAATTGATGTTATAATCAATTGCAGCAGTCGCTATGCCTACAATTTCGATATTTTTTGGGATAGTGATCAAGATGTTCTTTGACGACCATAATCCGCCCCATTTTCATGCGGAGCATCAGGATGAAAAGGCTGTGTTCGACTTCCGGGGCAATATTTTACGCGGCGATATTAGCTCGCGAACCGCGGTTCGATTGATTCGTGAATGGGCTGATCTCCATCAGCCGGAGCTGGGTAAAAATTGGGATGAAATGCAGGCCGGCCGTGAATTTAACAGGATCGATCCATTAACCTAGTAGCTATGAGCGATATCATTGTAATAACAAAGGCGCAGTATGTGTCGGGACGAACCTTAGAACTCTCGTTCAGTGATGGAATCAAAGCAGAGATCGATTTTTCTCAGTGGATCGACAAATATCCGTTCTTTGCTCCGCTGAAGGCCACTGATTACTTCAGAAACTTTTCTCTCGACGGCTGGACGGTCGTGTGGCCAAATGGTGCCGACATAGCCCCCGAAACCCTTCATAAAATTGCAGTAAGTTCACAAACGCGACAGGCCGCATAGACTCCTCCAGTGCACAATTCAACCAAGACTCAACGCAATTTTACCCGCGAATACCTTTCTTATTGCCGTGTGGAAAAAGGCCTGGCGGCTAACAGCATTGAAAGCTACGCAACCGACCTCGAACGTCTAAGCGGTTGGGCTGGGAGGAACAACCTGGACTTGCTTTCATTGACGAGACAGGATTTACGCGAATGGCTGATCGATCTTGGGGCGGAAAAACTGTCCGAGAACTCAAAACGCCGTCTTATCAGTGCGGTTCGTGGATTTTACAAGTTTTTGATGTTCGACGGACATATCACAAAAAACCCCGCTGAAGACCTCTTAGCACCGCAAAAGGGCGTTTATCTGCCGCGATTTTTGAACCGGGCAGAGATCGAAATGCTGCTTGCTGCTCCCGACACTTCGACCGAAACTGGCCTGCGCGACCGCGCGATCCTGGAATTGATGTATGCTTCGGGATTGCGCGTTTCCGAGGCTGTAAATCTTAAAATAAATGATGTTGATATAGATTCGGGAATTGTCACAACGACCGGAAAAGGCAGCAAAACACGGCGCGTGCCGGTAGGTGCCAGTGCGATCGAATGGCTAAAAAGCTATCTTGCCGTTCGGCGGAAAAAGGAAAACATCGAGATCGAGAATATGTTTGTCAATAACAACGAAACTCCTTTGAATAGGCAAGCAATTTACATCTCGATCACCGAATATGCCAAAAAATGCGGCCTCGAGGGCGTTTCTCCCCACACGCTGCGACATTCGTTTGCCACTCATCTCGTGCAAAATAACGCCGATATTCGCTCCGTTCAGCAAATGCTCGGGCACGCCGATATTTCAACAACACAGATCTACACCCACATCACCAGCTCCCAGCTAAAGGAAAATTACAAACGCTTTCACCCGCGTTCATGAGCACCAATTAGCGACGTTGATGTAGCCGATTCGGCAAATACGATCGATTCGGGTGACGAGGTTAGCACTAGCCGAAGCGAAAACCTCAGCGACGCTACACCGCCGGATCGATGCGAGTCGCTGAAAAAACTTGATCCCAACCCCCCTTTTTTAGCGTCCGCTTATCGGTAAAAGGCGTCGGCTGCCAAATTTCAAAATGCCTTTTCGGCGGCCGCAAACGTCCTCTTTCGATCTCGGAAACGTCCGCTTTCCCGTTGGATTCTCTAAAGAGAAGACTTTTAGGACTGATCCGACTTGCAACTTTCCACGCTCTTAGTTACTATAAGAAATTTGCTATTTGGCTCTAAAAGTCGGTTATGGCAACAAAATAGATCACGCATGGGTGGTCGAGCGGTCAAAGGCAACGGGCTGTAAACCCGTCGGATTAATTTCCTACGTAGGTTCAAATCCTACCCCATGCACCAGTTAGGCGGTTTTAGATTATCGATTTTAGATTTTGGATTGGAAGAAGATTGATTAGCAAAATGCTCTTTTCCGGCAATCCAAAATCGCAAATCTAAAATCCAGAATCGAGAGTATGCGGGAGTAGCTCAGTTGGTAGAGCGTCAGCCTTCCAAGCTGAATGTCGCGAGTTCGAGTCTCGTCTCCCGCTCCAATGGTTTTTGAGGCGTTAAGTCTTGAATATACGCCCAAGTAGCTCAGGGGTAGAGCGCATCCTTGGTAAGGATGAGGTCTCGGGTTCAAATCCCGATTTGGGCTCCAGTTTTTAATATTTTGAGAGGACTAGTAAAGAAATGAGCAAGGAAAAATTTGATCGCAGCAAGCCGCATGTGAACATTGGGACAATTGGTCACGTGGATCACGGCAAGACGACTCTGACGGCGGCAATTACAAAGGTAATGTCTAAGCATAACGCTAAGATGACGTTCCGGTCGTTTGATTCGATCGATAATGCACCTGAAGAAAAGGCACGCGGTATCACAATTGCGACCT
>JBKJJR010000276.1:0-3173 GCA_046597835.1 Pyrinomonadaceae bacterium | reverse complement strand
CGCGGGTCAAATGCTGCCGCATTTTTGCTTTCATTATCAACGTTGTCAGCCATGATGCTCACCTACAAACAAGGATTTTAACATTTTCGATGTGTAATAGGTTGCCTTCCTTGTTGTTAAAGGATTTTCCGCAGCTTTTCCACAATCTCCTATTGTCCAAGTACTAAATTTGTCTGCGCTTTACGGTTGACGGCTTAAAGTAATTTCTGATACCATCAATTTGCTTTTGATCTTTCACCAGTTAATTTCTCATTCGATCAGCCCGATAAGCATATGAATTGTCCTGTATGCGCCCGCAGTTTAGCCCCGACTCTATCAATTTGCCCGGCATGCGGAGCGATGATGAACGACACCGTTCGCGAAGAGCTGCAGCCGAAAATATCGACGCGGCTAACTCCTCGAATTAAGACAAACGCGGCACCTGCGTTTGAGAGCCGGCCGGTATCTCCGCGTCCTGCTGTTACGCCTCCGTTTGCCGCAAAAAAGCGAGTCACCACCGGACTTGTCTCAAATAAAACGAGCCAGACGCTTGTGGAATTTCAGAACAAAAATACCTCGCTGCCTGATTGGCGGATACAGCTGCAGAACGCGGTTCAGCACCGAAAGGGAGGAAGCTCGGAAACCCCGTCCGCCAGCGAAGCGAATTCCGATGAGAAATTTTCAAATCGCAAAGAGGCCGCGCTAAAGGCTACGCCTGCGCGGCAATCCGACATCGAGCCCGAGGTAATTAACGCTGACCCGCGTGTGGTAAGTGCTTTGCGGCGTATCGCAGAATCACGAAAGACCTTTCACGAGACGCCGGCGAGAACCATGCAGCCGGTTGCTCCTGCGCGTCCATTCGGCGTTGTTCCATCGGGTGGCCGGACTTTCGGCGTTACTGCGACCGCCGCTACCCCAGCTAGGATAAGTACGCCACCAAAACCTTTGCTCGTTCGCCCGCCCGCATTAGAAAAACGCGACACGAATAAATTGCCTTTGATCGAGCGGGCCGAGCAACCTGAAATATTCATTGCAAAACCAGCCCTCGAGAGTGTCGATAAAGTAGCCGCGGTAACGAAGGTAGAAAGCGGTTCTTTGCCTGCCGAGTTTCCAGCGGCACATCGGATACAGATCAGGTCGGAAAATGCGGACGCAGACGCCCCGCTAACCGAAGGGCTCGATGCCGACGAGATCGAGGATCTGGCTCCGGTCTCGATGCGGTTTGGCGCTGGGCTTTTCGACTTCATCATAGGTGGATTTGCCACCATGGGGCTGCTATCGCCGCTGGCATTTACCAACGCCAATTGGTTCACGCCGGCGAGCCTGCTGACATTTGCTGGAACGTGGGCGGTCGTCATGTTCGTTTATATGACCGCTTGCCTTGGCTTTTTTGGAAAGACAATGGGCATGAGGCTCTTTCAACTCGAACTTGTCGATGCCCTCGACAACGAATACCCAACACTCCGCCAAGCCTCGATTAATTCGTCCGTCTTCGTCATATCGCTGGCGTTCGCGGGCGCCGGTTTCTTGGCCATGTACTTCAACGAGGAAAAACGCGCTCTCCACGATCTGTTATCCGGCACGATCATTGTCAGAGAATTTTAATTTTGCTAGTCCAAACTTTTGGCGAGCCTGGGGAGTCATGTTTGGGCTTTTTCGCGCTTGGATTACAATGACCAAATGAACACCAATCCGTTCAAGAGGAGCGAGACTGAGTCGCAAACGGCGGTCGAACGAATGGCTGCGGTGGTTCGACGTACGGTGCTTGCGTCAATAACAAAGCATAAAAAACTTGTCGCAAATCTTCGGGGAGATATCGACCGGCACGGGGATCCCGAGCAATGGAAGCGTTACGGCGATCTGTTGCTCACGAACGTCGGAAATGCTCTAAGAGATACTGACGGATTTCTGGTAACCGATTATTTCGATGATGCAGCGCCGACGATCATGATCCCGGCCGAGCCAAACAAGACGGTCAGCGAGGCCGCCGAGAGCTATTTCCGGCAGTACACAAAGGCTCGTAACGGTGCGGGTTTTATCAACGAGCGCATAGCCAAAACCGAGGCCGCTATACACGCAGCCGAAGCGCTTTTGCGGCAGATCGATACGGCAATTGAGACTAATGATTCGGAGTTCCTGACCGCGCTCACCGAGCCGCCCAGGAAAGCACCCGCGCGAAAAGAGAAAAAGTTAGCAGCAGCATTCAAAGGAGCGCGGCGATTCACCTCGTCGGACGGTTTTGAGATCCTTGTTGGCAAAAAGGCGGCGGATAATGATTATCTGACGTTTCGCGTCGCCCGTTCGCTCGAGATATGGATGCATGCCGCCGATTATCCGGGCTCGCATGTAGTCCTTCGAAATCCCAACAAAAAGGAGATCCCGAGCCAAACGCTTCTCGAGGCAGCACAACTTGCCGCGTTTTACAGCAGCGGGCGAAAGCAGACCAAAGCGGCAGTAAATTACACACAGAAGAAGTTTGTCAATAAACCGAGGCGTGCGGCACCTGGGCTTGTTAGCCTTGCCAATTTCAAAACTATCCTCGTCGAGCCAAAGATCGGTGCGGTTACTCGCTCATGACCTTGTCGAGCGATTGCCGTATTGAGTCAAAGTTTCGCTGGCCGCCGCCAACAAAAACTCCTCGAAGACGGCCTTCGCGATCGACGAGAAAAGTCTGCGGGACAACCTGCTGTTTTGTCATTTGATAAAACTGACTGACAATTGGTTGATCAACTCGGGCGAGCGTGTAATCGATCTTCATGTCGGCGGCAAATTTCTTAATGTTCTCGACAGGCTCCGGCCTGCCGTCATGATCGCCGATATTCAGGCCAAGCACCTCAAACCCGTCGTCGCCATACTGCTTAAACATTGCTTGGAGATGCGGCATCTCCTCGCGGCAAGGCCCGCACCAAATGCCCCACAGATTGAGAATCATGACCTTTCCCTTACGTTCGGAAACCTTTGTTTTCGTTCCGTCGAGCAGGACGATCTCGCCCTCGGCAATGCCCGAAGCAACCGGAGGAAATTCCGACGCTTTCGTTCCGCCGCTTGTTTGCGTATTTCCTTTCTTCGCCAGATTGGCATTGTTTGCAGTCCCGCTGCACGCCGTAAAGGACGAAGCCGCGATACAAAAAACTGCGAACAAAGCCAGATTGGTTATAAATTCTCTCATCGATTCCTCATTATCATTTGTTGCG
>JBKJJR010000148.1:0-3470 GCA_046597835.1 Pyrinomonadaceae bacterium | reverse complement strand
ATACTCTCGACCGACGTCCAACTGCCAAAGCTTGGCTTAGTCGTCGTCGACGAAGAGCAGCGTTTTGGCGTCGGGCATAAGGAAAAACTCAAACATTTGAAAAAGAAGGTCGATGTGCTTACGCTTTCGGCAACGCCAATTCCCCGCACTTTAAATATGTCGCTCCTCGGAATGCGTGACATGTCCGTCATCGAAACACCGCCGCGCGACCGCCTTGCGATCAACACGCAGGTCGTCCAGTTTTCAGAGGGTGTTATACGTTCCGCCATTGAACTGGAACTTGCCCGCAATGGCCAGATCTTTTTTATCCATAACCGTGTCGAATCCATTCAGCCGATCGCCGCGCTTATTCAAAAGATCGTGCCGAATGCGCGAATCGCCATCGGCCACGGCCAGATGAACGAAAAGGAAATGGAGCAGGTGATGCTCGATTTTATCGATTACAAATACGACATTCTGGTCGCGACAACTATCATCGAAAACGGCATCGACATACCTCGTGCAAACACGATAATCATCAATCGTGCCGACAATTACGGCCTCTCGCAGCTATACCAACTGCGCGGACGTGTGGGCCGGTCCAACCGGCGTGCATACGCATATTTGCTAATTCCGAGCGAATTAGAACTGACCCCTATTGCCAGACGAAGATTGAGCGCGATCCGCGAATTCTCTGACCTCGGCGCGGGATTTAGACTTGCGGCTCTCGACCTCGAACTTCGCGGCGCGGGCAACATTCTCGGCGGTCAGCAATCGGGTCATTTGGACGCGCTCGGCTTTGATCTTTATACGAAGATGCTCGAACGCACTATCGCCGAATTGCGCGGCGACGAGATCGCCGACGAAACGAGCGTCTCTATCAATCTGGGTGTGGATGTTGCAATACCAAAGGACTACATCTCCGAGACGAGCCAGCGGCTGCGAACATATAAACGCATCTCGTCAGCCGAGACCGAAGATGGTTTGATGCAGATACACGCCGAGATCGAGGATCGTTACGGGCGCATTCCACGCTCGGTTGAAAATCTTTTCGAATACGGCCGCCTCCGCAAACTCGCCGAGCGAATGGCGATAGTCTCAATAGACAAAACCGCCGAGGGCATCGCCATCAAACTAGGCGAAACGGCACGCGTTTCGCCGGACAAACTGATGCAGTTTTTGAGTGAGAACGAAGGCTCGAACTTCTCGCCGAGCGGCATATTGCGGGTAAATGTCGTAACCGGAAATCCCATTGCAGCAGCAATGGAATCACTAACCGCGATCAGGTCAGAACCGCCTGCGTAAGCAAGCCGCAAAGGCCATGAGAATTGGCCACAAATTTCACAGATATATAGGATAGGCATTTCTTCCTATCTGCGTCTATCCGTGTTAATCTGTGGCTAATTTTTCCTATTCCGTGCAGTCGCCGAATGCGAGATCATTCCCGTCACAAATGAACAATTCGGGCACATTCTCTTTTGTTTGTTTTCTGATATTTCGCCAAACGACGGACTGAGAGTATTTTTCCTTTGTCCAGCCAAGCTGCTTGTGATGCCTCCAGACGAATTCGTAAGCGTCGTGCTCGTCCTCGCCGCGCAAATGACGCGACTCGTGGAGTAGAATTGCAGCTCGTTCCGTTTCATCTAAAGGATAAGTAAAAAAATCGGGATATAGCGTAACTATCTCAAACGGAAAATTCGTCGCGGCGTATGCGTTCTCTTTGGCAACCGAAGCATTGAGCCAATTGTCTTCGCTCCTGAATGCCGTCAAATGGTAAAGCAAAAATATGTCGCTTGAAAAGCCGCGTTCATTCAAGACTGCGATCGACTTTCTCACTTCATTTTTTTGCGCGCTTGAAAGCGATTTCGCCGAGACCATTAACGAAAGATAAAAACCGAAAATGACCGCAATGCATACAACAACGCAGACCACGATTCGCGTGAGCAGTCGCGATCTTGACGAGCGTCCGCCTATACTATTCGTTTCCAGGCCCGCCAACGAAGATCTGCACCTGACGCATTCCAGGGCGTTTGGAAAATTGACGACATTGCAGGCGGGACATTTTTTGTTCATTTGAGCGGATAACCCAGGAGCGTAAAACCTGTTAATATATAGAAATTATCATACGTGGCGGCATTCCCGTTTTACGCCGTCATCACACAACAAACTTACGGGAGGTTTAATGCATCATATCTCACGTTTGCATAACGCGGGACTAATTAATAAGATTTGAACAATTTTGTTCGTCAGGAGATTGTAATGAGGAAGATAAATATTTCGGCGTTTGGGCTTTTGGCATTATTGGCCGCTGGTTCCGCCGCTTTTTCGCAGGAAACTCAGACGCGTGTGGTTGACGAGGTGGTTGCGGTGGTAAATAACGACGTCATAACCCTGTCCCGCGTTAAACGTGAAACGAAAAACATAGTCGACTCTTATGTGCAGGAAGGCAAAAAACGCGACGAAGCCCAGAAACTTGTCGATGAAAAGCAGGGCGAGTTGATAGCTAACCTCATCAACGAAGAGCTTTTGATGCAAAAAGCTAAAGATATCGGCCTTGACAGCGACGTTGAGGCGAGCCTCAACCAGCGTTTCGCCGACATCATGAAGCAGTACAAACTGAAGACCGTCGAAGAGCTGTATGCCGAGATGGAAAAGAGCGGCGTCGATCCAAAAGAGATGCGTGAAACGTGGCGAAAGCAGGCGACCCACGAACAAGTCATACAGCGCGATTTGCAGTCAAAGGTATATTGGGGCTTCAGCGAAAAAGAGTTAAAGGATTATTTCGAAAAGAACAAAGCTAAATTTATAGCCCCCGAGACCGTTTCCTTTAGCGAGTTATTTCTCGGCTTCGCCGGCCGCGACGAAGCAGCTGTTCGGGAAAAGGCAACTCAGTTGTACCAGCAATTAAAGGCGGGCGGAGATTTTGCAAAACTTTCTAAGGAAAATGGCGACCCAGGCATCGTTACCCAAGGGGCAGGCCGTGTCGAAAGGGTGAAGGTTACCGATCTGAACGAAAAGCTGGCTGCGGCTCTAAGCGGTGTGAAGCCGGGCAATATAACATCACCGTTCGCAGTGGAGCAGATGGGAATTGTGATCTTACGGGTCGATGCACGAGAGGAGGCAAGCAGCGAATCGGCTTTTGACGAAAAAGCTGTCCGCGTCGCCTTGATGAATGAACGTCTTCCCGAAGAGCAGAAAAAATATCTAGCAAGACTTCGCGAAGATTCTTACATAAAGATAAGCGATGCCTATCGCCCGCTAGTCGCCCCGATCCTCAACGCCACCGAACGAAAAGAAAAGACGGGAAATTAAATAACTGGCGCGGAAGTCAGCGAATATTTATTTATCATTTGTTACCGGTCACCGGCCTCGCTCCCGTATTCGTCCAGTTCCCTGAAACCTCACCCATCAATAGAGCGGTAAAAGTCTCCCCCGCAATGCTGCCGGTAACGGAAGCATAATTCCGGCTAACGGGTACAAATTTCCAGGTA
>JBKJJR010000081.1:0-3503 GCA_046597835.1 Pyrinomonadaceae bacterium | reverse complement strand
GGTGAATCGACTCTGCGGACGGAAGATATTATTGACGTGATCGAACGCGAGGGTGAGTCGATAGCTTTGATCCTGTTCGGTGGTGTTAATTACTACACGGGGCAGGCGTTCGAGATGAAGCCGATCACGGAAGCAGGACACGGAGTGGGAGCAATAGTTGGTTTTGATCTGGCGCACGCCGTGGGAAATATCGAGCTAAAAATGCACGATTGGGACGTTGATTTCGCAGCGTGGTGCTCGTACAAATATCTCAATGGCGGGCCAGGCGCGGTCGGCGGAGCCTTTATTCACGAGCGTCATGCTGCATCGTTCGATCTGCCGCGATTTGCCGGCTGGTGGGGTCATGACAAGGAAACACGGTTCCTGATGGGGCCTGAATTTCATCCAATTACGGGAGCCGAAGGCTGGCAGATCTCAAATCCGCCAATCCTGCAAATGGCGGCACTGCGGGCGTCATTGGAAATCTTTGAGGAAGCCGGAATGTCCGCACTGACCGAAAAATCGAGCAAACTGACCGGCTATCTCGAATCGCTCATCGATAATATTGACGATGAGCGAATTTCGATCATTACACCGAGCGATGCGTGTCAGCGAGGTTGTCAGCTTTCGATCCGCGTTCGCGGTGGTGATAGGTCGCTGCATGAACAGATTGTTGCGTGCGGAGTTTTTGCCGATTGGCGCGAGCCGGACGTGATCCGCGTAGCTCCTGTGCCGTTGTATAATTCGTATGACGACGTGTTTCGTTTTACTGAAATCCTTAAAGATTGTTTAATAAACTAGCCACAGAGAACACAGAGTTCACTGAGTAAAAGTTTTTTTCATCTTACTCTATGATCTCTGTGGCAAAACTCATGTCTAAGGTTGTCATCATTGGTTCGGGGCTCGCGGGTTCGCTGCTTGCGATCTATCTTGCTAGACGCGGGATCCGGGTCGATGTTTATGAAGCTCGGGGTGACATGCGGCTCGAAGAAGTCGCGGCGGGGCGTTCGATCAATCTTGCTTTGTCCGATCGCGGAATAGCGGCTCTTCGCGAGGTCGGAATGGACGAATATATGCTCGTCGAGGCCGTGCCGATGTATGGGCGGATGATCCATTCTATTGCCGGTGAGACCAAGCTTCTGCCGTATTCGGGGCGCAAGGGCGAATACATAAACTCAGTTTCGCGATCGGGATTAAATATCGCTTTAATGAACGAAGCCGAGAAATATGACAGCGTCAATTTTCATTTCAACGAGCGATGCTTCGAGTTTGACTGTAAGATCGGCGAAGCCAAGTTCGCAAGCGAAACAACTGTAAAAGCCGACACGTTTATCGCAACCGACGGAGCCGGCTCGGCGGTTCGAAATGCAATGCTGCACGGTGGTGTGGAGGGGTTTGATCTTTCACAGATCTGGCTTGAACATGGATATAAAGAGTTGCACATTCCTGCGTCGCCTGACGGCGGATTCCTTATGGAGAAAAACGCTCTCCACATTTGGCCGCGGCATAAATTCATGATGATCGCGTTGCCGAATTTCGACGGCAGCTTTACTTGCACGATGTTCCTCGCACTTAAAGGCGAAAACAGTTTTGACGAGCTGGCTGACGAGGCCTCATTGATGCAATTTTTCAAAAAGAATTTCGCCGACGCCGTTCCACTGATGCCAACATTGACTGAAGATTTCTTTCGCAATCCGGTTGGTAATCTGGGCACGATCAAATGCTATCCGTGGAATGCCGGCGGAAAAGCCCTGCTGCTTGGCGATGCCGCGCATGCCGTCGTTCCGTTTTACGGACAGGGAATGAACTGCGCATTCGAAGACGTCCGCGTTCTCGACCAGCTTATCGAAAAGCATGGCACCGAGTGGGAATCGGTTTATGAGGAATATGGCGAACTTCGAAAGGTAAACACTGATGCCATCGCCGATATGGCCGAGGAAAATTTCTATGAGATGCGCGACGCGGTCGCCGATCCAATTTTTGTCCGCAAACGCGAACTTGAAACAAAGCTCGAACAAACATATCCTGATTATTTTTCAAAATACTCGATGGTCACATTCCGCGAGGACCTGCCGTATTCGGTTGCGAAAAAAAAAGGCAATGCGCAGGATAAATTATTGATGCAGATCTGCACTGATATTGAAAATGTGGATGAGCTTGATCTTCGGCAAGTTATGAAACGTGTTCACCAACTTTAATTATTAATTGATCCCGTTAAGTTTTATGAATTCATTTAATTTGGTCGCAGATATTTCTATTCCGCTCAAATTTAACGGGCGGCAGCCGAATGCGTATGGCGTGGCGCCAGCGTCGGCGAATGCTTGTGAATACGGCGAGCTTGTAGGCGACACCCGGCGGGGCGGAAGCTGCAATTTTGAAAGCATTACATTTATTCCGCACTGTAACGGAACACATACGGAGTGTGTCGGACATATAACGAATGAGCGAATTTCGATTCGGGATTTTTTGCTAGATGTATTGATGCCGGCGTTGCTCGTGTCTGTTGAGCCGGAAGAGCAAGGCGAGGATGTGATTATCTCGACAAACTTGCTGAAAA
This sequence comes from Pyrinomonadaceae bacterium, assembly GCA_046597835.1. Classification (GTDB taxonomy): domain Bacteria; phylum Acidobacteriota; class Blastocatellia; order Pyrinomonadales; family Pyrinomonadaceae; genus OLB17. The sequence goes on along the minus strand of JBKJJR010000081.1, from coordinate 967 downwards.
ATGCCGGCGTTCGACCACTGGCCGCCGAATGTGGTTCCGATGCGTTGATCGTCCGCACATTGCCGAATGACGATAGCAAGCTAACGCGACAATACGCCGAAAACAATATTCCACCATATTTCACGACCGAGGCTATCCAATTTATCGTCGAATGCGGCTTCAAACATTTGCTGGTCGATCTGCCGTCGATCGACAGGCTGTTTGACGAAGGCAAACTTTCAAATCACCGTATTTTTTGGAACGTCGAGCCGGGAAGTTTTGAACTAAATCCTGAGAGCCGTATAAATAGCACGATCACAGAATTGATTTATGTACCCAATGAAGTCGCGGACGGCGAGTATTTACTAAATCTTCAAATACCATCGTTCGAGTCCGATGCAGCCCCGAGCCGGCCGATTCTGTTGCAGACCGGATTAACGATTCCGAAGGAAACTAAGAAGATACAAACCGCCAAATCCAATAATCAAAACAATGATGTCGAGTACAATTTGCGCTGATACCGCAATCCCTGCAAAAAGTGAAATTACAAGAACAAGCAAATTCAAGATTGCGAAAACTACGACGATTCGTAGAAATGTTTGCACACAACGAAGAAATGCTTCCATACAGATTAGGCTAAGGCATGTTCGATCGCGTCCTTAAGTTGCGGGTATTTAAATTCGAAACCTGCATCTTCGAGACGTTTGGGAAGGGCTTTTGTGCTTGCGAGCAGCAGGGCATCACCCATTTCGCCAAAGGCCATCGACACGACAAATTCAGGCAGCGGCAGGAATGTTGGGCGATAAAGAACTTCGCCGAGGGTTTTTGTAAACTCTTGATTTGTAACGGGATGTGGCGAAACGGCGTTGACGGCGCCGCGCAGATTTTCATTTTCGATGGCGAAGTTGATGACGGCAATTTCGTCGTCAAGCGAGATCCAGCTCATCCATTGTTTTCCGCTGCCGATCACGCCACCGACACCGAGCTT
>JBKJJR010000375.1:0-3643 GCA_046597835.1 Pyrinomonadaceae bacterium | reverse complement strand
GTTCCGCAATGGCGTGCCACGCTCCCCGCCGAGATCGACGAGTTCGTCGAAGCCATTCCGTTCAAGGAAACAAAAGGCTACGTCCAGGGCGTCATCCGCAACTCGGCCCAATACCGTCGCCTCTACGACGAAAACGGCAATTTCAAGCCAAACGTCGGAACGCGGCCGTTGCGTGGCGAGATCGACACAAAACCACGCGAGCAATTTGTTGCTGAAAACCCGGACATCGCAGTTGACGGAAACCGCGGCGATTAGTAGGCATAAATCCGTGCTCTGTCTTTTTTACAGATTCTTCAAAATAAACTCCGTCATCATCGTGTACCAGTGCTTGACCTGCGCCGGGTTTGTGATGCCGTGCCGGGCTGTTGGGTAGAGCATCATGTCAAACTGTTTGTCGGCTTTTTGAAGCTCGTAAGCAAGCTGCGTAACGTTTTGGACATGGACGTTGTCGTCGATGCCTCCGTGGATGAGGAGGAGTTTGCCAGAGAGATTTTTGGCTGCTTTCAGGACAGACGTTTTGTCGTAGCCCTCAGCGTTGTTTTGCGGCGTGAGCATGTAACGCTCGGTGTAGATCGAATCGTAATTGCGCCAGTCCGAAACGATGCCGCCCGCGATGCCGATCTTATATGCCGTGCTGTGCGTCAGCGCGTAGCTCGTCATAAATCCGCCATAACTCCAGCCGTGCAGCCCGATCCGCGAGCCGTCCACATAGGGCAGCGATTTTAGATAGTTCAAGCCGTCCTCATGATCGCGCAGCTCGAGCGGGCCCAAATTCTTATAGACCGGCCAGACGGATTCCTCGCCTTTGCCGCTTGCGCTGCGGTTGTCACAGACCCAAACGATGTAGCCCTTTTGAGCGAGCATCTGGAACCACATCCCACGCGCGCCGGCCCATCGGTTTACGACCGACGGAGCGTGCGGGCCTGAATATGTATATTCAAAAACCGGATATTTTTTCGACGGATCAAAATCTGGCGGCTTTATCATCATCGCCTCCATCGCAAAACCGTCGCGCGTCTTCACCTGCGTAAATTCGGGCTTGCTCAGCTTGTATTGTGCGAGCGCATCGACTTTGTTCTCGTTGATGATCCGCACCGTTGTTCCGTCGGACTTGCGAAGCCGGGTTTGCGGCGGCGTGTTCACGTCGCTTGCGACGTCAACAAAATGAGAGAACGATCTGTTGAATGTCGCAATGTGCGTGCCGTCGCCCGAGGTGATCTTTTCGATCGGGCCGCCCGTGAGCGAGGTTCGATAGACCTGCTCGGCGATATGCGAATCCATCGTCGCCGAAAAATAGACCCAGCCTGCTTGTTCGTCAACGCCGTAAACCTTTCGCACTTCCCATCTGCCGCCCGTCAACTGCCGCTCCATCTCGCCGTTGCTGTTATAAAGAAAAAGATGTTTCCAGCCGGTCCGAGCAGATTGCCAGACGCTTTTTCCGTTTTCCAAAAAAATAGGATTGTCATAAACCTCGACCCACGCCGGCGAATTTTCGGTCAGGAACTTTTTGACCTTTCCATTGACATCAGCAGTATTTAGATCGAGATAAGTCTGTTCGCGGTTCAGCGCCTGAAAGGTCACGATGCGGCTGTCGGGAGCCCAGGCAACCCTCGCGATCAGCAGGTCTTCGGGCTTGTACGTCGAAAGATCCACGAACTTTACGGCATCGCCGACCCGCAAGATCGACGGCGGCAGCTTTCCGCCGATCTTTGGAATTCGTCCGGCATTTGGCACATAAGAGTTTTTATTCACATCCGCGATGCCGAGCCGAGCGAGCGGGTTCGGGTCGCCGGCCTGTGGGTAAAATGTTGTCTCGACGTCCTGATCGGTCGGGATGTCGTTTGGAATTATGAACTTCGGAACAGGCGATTCGTCGAGCCGCAGAAAGGCAATAAATTTCGAATCCGGCGACCACCAATAGCCGCGTTTTTGTCCCCGGCCGTAAAGCTCTTCTTCGTAAACCCAGTCTAGATAGCCGTTGTAGATCGCTTTGTCACCCTCGCGTCCGTCGCGGGTGAGTTGTTTCTCGCCGCTCTTTGCAATGTCCACCGCGTAAAGGTCGTTGCCGCGAACGAAACTAACCCACTTGCCGTCGGGGCTAAAATCCTCTTCTTTTTCCTCGGCTTTGTTATTCGTCAGGCGTTTAAGCCCGCGGCTCGCAATGTCATAATGCCACAGGTCGTTTGCAGTGTTGATGAGTATCGCGCTTTCGTCCGGGTTGAACTTCAGCGCCGAGGAATTAACCAAAACATTTGCCTCTTCTGCCCTGACGCCGACGCGCATAAGCGCATTAGCCAGCGATACGTTGTCGTAATAAGGCACAGCCTGCCCGGTCATCGCGTCAACACGCATCAGCTTGCCGTTAACCACCTGCTTGAAGGATCTGCCGTCCGTCGCCCACTCAACAAATGTCGGCGTCCCGCCAAACCGCACGCGAACTTTATTATCGGTGCTAAAAATATCGTCAAGCGTCAACAGCTTGTCCTGTGCAAGGGCGAGCGAAGAAAACGTAAGTAGAAGGACAAATAACAAATGGATCTTTTTCATATGTTTACTAAATAAAAAAAATGAATACTAATTTAAGAGAAAATCAGCCTTGACCTGAGCTTTAACAGAAATTGTTCCGATTGCAGTGCCGTCATTCGAGTCGCCGCCGTCGATCGAGAATGAATTAGAAGAGTTGTTTGCATAAGGGCTGCGAAATCCATCCACGTCTTCTTCGACAATAGCAACTGCTTTTCCGATTGATTGTCCGATTTCTTTAGCGATTGCATCCGCCTTTTCACGAGCCGCTCGAATTGCCATTGCGCGTGCCTGATCCTTAAACTTGCGTAACTCTGATGATTCGAACGTTACATTACTGATTTCCGTGACACCGATCTGCACTACCTCGGTGAAGAATTGCTCAAATTTCTTGAGGTCCCGAAGCCGTATGATCATCGTTCTCGATACTGTATAACCCGCAAAAACTTCGGTAAATTCTTCATCGCCGTTTTTCTTAATGCGATCATGCTTTTCTTTAACAGAAATGAAATCGGTCTTCACGTCCGCAGACCTAATTCCAAACTTCTTAGTCAAATCCACAAGCTTGGCAATATTGGCATCGTTTTGAGCTTTCGCCGCTGTTAGCAACTTGTCTGATTTAATTACACGGAACTGGAAATTCACTACGTCGGGCACAACCTGAATTTCAGCCACTCCGTTGACAGAAATCGTCGGACGCTTATCAGTGTCGGCTTGCTGTCCATAAAACGACATCGCAAGTAAAAGGAACATCAACAAAACTGCAATAAACTTTTTCATTGTTTTGTATCGAAACGAGCGAAGGCTTATTCGAAAGAAATTATAAACGAAATTAGCGTACTTTCGCTATGCCTTCGGATGTGCCTTATCATAAACCTCGATCATTTTCTCCATCGAAACTTGCGTGTAGATCTGCGTCGTCGATAACCGCGCGTGGCCGAGGAGTTCCTGTATATCGCGCAGATCGGCACCGGAGTCGAGCAGGTGCGTCGCGAAAGTATGCCGTAAGCTATGCGGTGAAATATCGTGAATGTCGGCACACAGCCGTATGTATTTATCGACCATTCGACCGACGGATCTCGTCGTGATCCGCGTTCCCTGGTAATTGAGAAACAACGCA
>JBKJJR010000343.1:0-4927 GCA_046597835.1 Pyrinomonadaceae bacterium | reverse complement strand
GTTAGCTTGTTAGTATTGGTTTACGTCATCCATCGTAATCGCTTCCGGCACTTAGTTTCGATCACTATCTATATCACAATGTTTGAAACGACTTCACCGACTTTATTTCCAAGCCGGTTTTTTATCGCCGTGGGTGAAACTTCCGACAAGGCAGTTTTTCGCAGAATTTGCAATTGCCGCAGTATTTCGACCGCGACGACGGGGCGGGCGCGATGGTCGTCGCCGTCCTCGACTTTTAGAGCGATGCCGAGCCCGGTGGGCCAGTTTTCATTTGGCAGGACGCCGCAGAGCCAGACGCCGTCCGCGCCGACTTTTGAGATGATCTTGCCTGACGCGGCCTGCATCAGCATTGTGTCTAGGCGTTCGGTGCCGCCGATGAGTTCGGGAAATTTGATCATTGCCGAGACGATGCGGGAGCAGGCATGCTGTGTGGGTTCAGGGAATTTGGACGGCGAAACGAGATTGATAAAGCTCTTTGCCATCGCCGCGACGGGCACAGCAAAAATCGGAACCGCGCAACCATCAACACCGAGCGCTATCTGCTCTTCCGGCATCTCTGTAAAATCCGCAATGCACCGCAGAATCCTCTTTTGGATCCGATTTCCGGGTGAATCGTATGTCTTAATGTTCTCGCCGATGTGCCTTACAAACGCTAGCATCGCCGCGTGTTTGCCCGAGCAATTATTGTGAAGCTGCGTCGGCTCTTTGCCGTAACGCAGCATCCGTTCGGCCTCTTTGACGTAAAACGGAAGGTGAACACCGCATTTGAGATCGCTCTCTTCAAGACCGATCTTCTTGAGCATTCTCGCTGATCTTTCAACATGCATTGCCTCGCCAGAATGCGATGCGACCGCCATCGCAACTTCGTCTTCGGTAAACTCAAATGCATCGGCCGCGCCGCTCGTGATAAACGGTACAGCCTGAAAAGGCTTTGCTGACGAGCGAAAGAAAGTGACCGTTGATGGATCACCGGCAGATGCGATCGTCCTGCCTTCGCCGTCAATCACAATAAAGTGGCCGCGATGCACGGATTCGACCGTCTCGCCGCGAATAACTTTTGCCAGGATTTCAGAGATCATAAGATTTTTTAACGCAAAGTCACTAAGGTGCTAAGACGCAAAAACAAGAAATTGAAAAATCAATAAACGCGGTCGCTTGTTTTACTTTGCGGCTTTGCTTCTTTGCGACTTTGCGTTAATTCTGCCCTGCCGACGCCAGCATCGAACGCGCATTTTCGCGTGCGGCATCGGTTATTTGCTCACCCGCGAGCATACGGGCTATTTCCTCGAGCTGCTCAGCAGGGAGCAGTTCGCGCGCCGTTATCAGTGTGCGTTCCCCCGAGGTTTCCTTTTCTACTATAAAATGACTGTCGGCCAGCGCGGCGATCTGCGGCTGGTGTGTGACGCAGAGCACCTGCTGAGTTGCGGCCAGATCTTTTAATTTGCGTCCCACGGCATCGGCGACGCGGCCGCCGATGCCGACGTCGATCTCGTCAAAAACCGCAGTTTTTTTAACGGCGCTCGCCTTAGCCGTCGTCTTGAGTATAAGCATCAGCCGCGAGGCTTCGCCGCCTGATGCAACCTTGGCGAGCGGCTTTGGCGACTCACCGGGATTCGCCGAAAAATATAATTCAACGCGGTCGAAACCGTTTGCGGTGAACGACCTGTCGTCCGCGTCGACGACTTCTATTCTAACCTCAAAACGCACTTTTTCGAGTGCGACCGCCTTCAGATTTTGTTCGACCAGTTTCTCAAATTTTCCCGCGGCGGACTTTCTTTTTTCGTGAAGATTCTTTGCCTGGCCTATATACTCGCTTCTTAAATCGGCCAACTTTTTCTTTAGTTCTTCCTCACGAAACTCGGCCGTCTCGATATGTTGCAAGCGCCCTTCACTGACGCGCAGGTGTTCGAGAATGGCCTCTATCGAATCGCCGTATTTTCGTTTCAGACGTGCGATCTCGGCAAGGCGATCCTCAATTTGCTCAAGCCGTTCGGGCGAGAATTCCAAATGCAAACGAAAATCGCGCACGGCGATAGCAAGGTCCTCGATAACGGCTCGAGCCGACTTGATACCGTCATTATATTCACCGAATTTCGATTCAAATTCAGCCAATTCGGATACTTTACGCTCAGCCTTTTCCAACGTCGCCGCAGTCGATTCTGCATTGTCGTAAAGCAGCAAGTATGCTTCGGTACTGAGGGTGGTAAGCTTTTCGACATTGTTCAGACGCCGCTTTTCTTCTTCCAGTTCAATGTCTTCGTTTAGTTGGAGATTAGCGGCTGTGATCTCGCCGGTCTGAAAGCGCAACAGGTCTATGAGCTGTAGCTTTTCAGCCGAATCCTTTTCTAGCGACGCAAATTCCGCGCGAACAAAGGCCATGGCGGAAAAAGCATTTTTAACCTTTTCTTTAACTGCTCCGACGGCGGCAAATTCGTCGAGAATTTCGATATGCGTTTCGACATTGTAGAGTGCGGCCTGTTCGCCCTGGCCGTGGATATCGACAAGATGGCCGCCGATCTTCTTTAGAAAATTTTGTGTTACCAATTGACCATTTATAAAAATGCGATTTTTGCCTGTTAGCGAGATCTCTCGGCGGACGATCAATTCCCTGTTACTCGGTTCGCCAACCTCGATGCCGCTCTCGTCAAAAATCTTTGCCAGATCTGGATCGACAGCGATCGCAAACAACCCTTCTATTGAAGCCGATTGACAGCCGTCCTTTATCAGGTCATTTGAAACCCCCTCTCCGGTGAGAGCGGCGAGACTATCAACAATAATCGATTTGCCCGAGCCGGTTTCACCAGTCAGCAGATTTAGCCCACCGCCGAATTCGATAGCAAGTTCGTCGATGAGGGCAATATTTTTTATCTTAAGAAGCGCTATCACAATCAAATGGTTTGCGCATAATTACGCTAAAGATCCGACTTACTAATCTTATAATACAAGGCCTCGGTCGCATCGGCCATCGATCTCAAGCCAAAGTTTTCAAGAGCCGTGACCTGTAACTGCTTGCCCAAAAAACTGCTGCGTTCGGCATCATCCAAAAATTCGCATATTTTGTCGGCGAGACCGAGGGGATCCTTGATCGGCGCCAAGGCATTCGTGCCTTTCAGCAATTCCTTAGCTCCGTCTGTCGCGGTTGCAACGACGGGCGTCGCGGCGGCCATTGCATCCAAAATGGCAAGGCCGAAACTCTCGGAATGGGACGGCGAAACAAAAATGTCAGCGGCATACAGCAGAGGAGAAATGTCATCGAGCCAATCGAGCCAGATAAACCGTTCCTCGTGGCCCAAGACCTTTACCAAACGCCGCAACTCGCGGCGGAATTTTTTGTCAACCGAGTTATCTTTGCCCGCGACTACAAAACGGCACTCAGGATGCCGCTTAATAATTTCATTGGCCGCAAGCACAAAATCGCGTTGTCCTTTTAGCACTTTAAGCTCGCCCAATGTCACGACGAGCAGCGAATCAGCCGGAATTTCATGAAACCTGCGGAACCCGGCGCCAAGGGCATTCCTGTTGTCCACGGGTTGATCGACAACATCAATTCCGTTGGGTATAAGCGTTACTTTTTCAGCGGGAAATATCCGCTCAAGCTGAACTTTTACCGCCGATGAGACTGCAATAGCCGCGTCCACGTTCCGCAGCGCAAATCTATGGAACGGCTTTAACGGAAATACCACATGCCGCGTCAAAACGAGTTTTGCGCGACCGGCAACACGGCAGGCGATACTGGCCGCGACATAATCGCGGGCCACGTGAGCGTGGAGGACATCTATGTTATTTGATTCGATAAAGCGCGCGATCCGCTTTGCGCTGAACATGCCGAATGAGTTTCGTATCGAAACGTGCAAAAAGTTCTCTGTTGGGATGAAATTCAGACGATCCTGCCACTCGTTCGTCGGCCGCAGCGCGACAAACACTTCGTGGCCGCGAAGCGTGAGTTCCCTGCACAGATCGACCAGATGACGCTCGCCGCCGCCGAAGGTCTTTGCCGATGAAACGTGCAGTATCCGCATGTGGCACAGTATAAACGGAACCGCGGAACAAAAAAAGGCACGCTTCCGAAGAAACATGCCAAAGGTTTTCGCAACCGCGAAAACTAAAACTGTAAACGTGCTCCGAGCTGGACCTGGAAAGGCTGGCTGCCCGGTGTATTCAGCAGGTTGAGCTTGCCCTGGGTCGCACCCGGACGCTGGTCATAAAGCTGAAGCCAGTTCACGTTCGTGGCACCATTCAGGCCGCAGCGAGTATCGGATGTCGAGGCGCAATAGAGTGTCGGGGATCCGGATGATGTGCCTTGAAAAAGCTGCATATTCGTCCGGTTAAGGACGTTAAAGATCTCGCCCGAAAAGATCAGCTTGGTTGTTTCTGTCAGGTTGATGCGTTTCTGCGCACGGACATCGACGTCAAATATAGAATTATTTCTAAAATAGTTCCGTTCAAATTCAACGCCGGGCTGGCGATACGGCCTCTCGTTACCGGCATTATTATCGCCATTAAGGTCCGAGCCGACCAGCGGATTGAGCGGGTTGCCGGAACGCAGGCGAATGCTGCTCGAAAATTCTACTCCACCCGGAAGAAAGAAAACGGGGGTCGCGACGAATTGATGCGTGCGGTCGAGCCTGGATGCGTAATACTCGCCTCGCCGCGTGAACGGATCATCGTAAAGCACGCCGCCCGAGTCACGCTCATTGTCGTCGTCCGATTCGTTTTTGGACCATGTATAGTAGGCGTAGATCTGGCCCCAATGCCTGTTAATTCGCGCCCGCGCCGTTACCGAGCGGTAGAGCGAATTCGCTGTCGAATCGCGAAGTTGGATCGTTCCTAATGTTGGAATAGGACGATTGTTGCGTATGTATTTGGGCCGACCGGTGTTCGCATCGAAGCTCGATGGTGCGGGCAGATTAATGTCCACATTTCTTTG
>JBKJJR010000204.1:0-3986 GCA_046597835.1 Pyrinomonadaceae bacterium | reverse complement strand
CGAGCAGGTCCTTTGCCATTGCTGCGATCCATGTCGCGTTTTCTTTATATGTTGAGGTTGCCCCGGAAACGCCGACTGCCGTGGCTATCGCCTTTCCAATTTCAGCCATTTGGCTTGGCTTTACGGCAATGCGGTGGTCGGCTTTTGCACCGGTCAGACTAATAGTGGTTTCGACGCAATATAAGCGGTTGATTTCCTTTTTGTCGTGCGAGAATCGTTTTCCCTTGCTGTAATCCTTAATGTATCCGACATTGAAGCTCGAGAAAATATCGGCGTCAAGCGACAAGATACGCTCAGCCTTGTCAAATTTATAAACTGCCTGCGCCGGCGAGCCAAACGCCATTTTAGCCCCGGCCGTTGCATTATCCTGATTGACCGGCTCGTATTGGACCCATTTACAATTCGGCAGCTCGGCCTTTATCTTGGCAAACTGGTCTATCAGCGTTGGCGATGTAACTGTTTCGGTCAGGAACCGTACGCCCGCGCCGCCGTCTCGCCGATTTTCGTCAACCGCAGAGCGCAATTCCGACATGAATGCTTCCCATGTTTTCGGTCCGCCGCGATAAGTAAACTCCTTTGAGCGATCGGGATCGTACATTCCCAGGATCGATGCCTGGGCACGCACATCCGTCGCTCCTCGGCTGCCGGGATGATCCGGATTTCCTTCGATCTTTATCGGACGGCCATCGTAAGCCTTTGCCAGCAACCCGGTTGCAACACCGCCAAGTGACATTGCTGTAGCGAGAAAAAGCGGCTTGCCGGGCAACTGCCCGTCCGCTGGATTCTTAACCCAAGGCACCATCTGTTCGCTCGGCTGTATGACGCAGCCGCTAAGTCCCGCCAATGCCAGCGACGCTCCCATCACTTTGACAAAATTACGGCGGCTCAGGCTGCTGTCCCACTCTTCGATCTCGTGCGGATATTCCTCAGAAATAAACTCGCGGAATTCCGGCGTGTCGGCGTGCTCCTCAAGACTGCGCCAGTATTCCTTCCCGTTCAGCGAAAGGATCTTGTCGCGTATCGAGGCAAAGTTCGTTTTGCTTTCTTGGGTCACCATAATTTGGAACGCACAATGCAAAATGCAAAATGCAAAATTTCCTTGACTCTATTCGACACTCTTTCAAATCCGCACTGTGCATTTTGCATTCTGCACTGTACATTGCCTTCTATCTATGACAAACAGAGCAACTCGTCATCATCTCTGCACTTCTTATCTTGTAATCAACTTTCAGTTTAGCCCGTTCGGCCGCGTCAATGTCGCCGTCTTGCCATTCCATATTGAATACTTCAGATTTGGGCCGAATGAAATTCTCGGGAGCTCGGTGGCACGCGATACACCATTCCATCTGCAAACTACTCTGTTGGTACACGGCCGGCATCTTGTCTATTGCCCCGTGGCAGGTCGAACACCCTACGCCCTTTGCTACATGAATGCTGTGATTAAAATACGTATATTCCGGCAGATCATGAACGCGTTGCCACTCAAGCGGCTTATTGTCACGATAGCTCGCCCGAACCGGCTCAAGATACGGCTGGTCGGCATACAACTGGCTGTGGCAGTTCATGCATGTCTGCGTCGAAGGCATTCCGGCCGACGCCGTCGTCTCGACCGTCTGATGGCAATATCGGCAATCGATCCCGTCGTCGCCCACATGGTGTTTATGGCTGAACTGAACAGGCTGCTGCTTTTCCACAAACTGTCCGGTCAGATATGACGATCGGGAAAACTGCGTAAACGCATAACCCGCCACAAGCGCCAAAACGGGCACGGCCATCATGGTGATCTTCGCAATATTATTTGCACTTTTATTAAAAAATTGTGCCATCTTTCAGATTTTCGACGGAACAAAATTGTAACCGCCGGTTCTCAAATTCTTACGTGGAAACGAGAAAGTGCCGAAAAACCGAAAAAATATGACCGTGTTTTCTTTCCGTAAAACTGAGAAAGATTTTACTAAAACTTGTGAAATCCGCAACTCCACACCATCGAAAATATCGAACTCACGCGTATTCCGCAACGCCCCGCGAAATTAGATACATTAATACGACTAATAAATATCTCGGGCCAATCCATATTATATCTATTGATTAGCCAGCAGGGCGGCGCCGGCAGCGGCGGCATTTTCGCCCAGAGAGCCTACGACGATCGTAGTCGAATCGAACGAGGGCTTGAACGACAGCTCGAGGGCCCGTTCCATGATCGCATCCAATACCAGATCGTCCACACTCATTATTTCGCCGCCCACGACTATCTTTTCTACATTTAGAAGATTGATCACAGTTGCGACCGCGCTTCCGACATAGGCGCCTGTCCGCTTGAGCATCATCCGCGCAAAATCATCCTTGTTTCTCGCCGCCGCGATTATGTCCTCAAGGGTAATCGCCTCTTCTTCAAGATTGTTCAGCGACGAAGTATTGTCCTGATGAAAACGGCTGCGCGTACGTCCGATGATGTTCGCCGTCGATGCAACTTCCTCAAGCCTCATCCCCTCCGAATTAATCGGCACATAACCAAATTCACCCGCGAAACCAGCCGCTCCCCGCCATATCTCGTCTCCAAAAATGAACGCTCCTCCAACACCTTCCCCGAGCGTTATGTAGAACATATTGCGGCTGCCGCGCCCGGCGCCCAGGTGAAATTCGCCAAAGGCGGCCGCATTTGCATCATTTTCGATCGTGACCTGAATGCCGGTTGCCGATTGGATATCCCGGACGAGATCAACCTCGGCATGCTCGGGAACGTTTGCCGAAAATGCCACCCGCTGAGTTTTCCGGTCCACCAATCCCGGAAACGCAAGGCCAAGCGCGGTGAAATCACCAAATTCCAACCTTAAATCCTTGACGACACGAATAAGCTGCGGTCCGCACGGCTCAGAACGATCAACCGGAACGGTAAGTGTCTTGCCCGGCATTCCGCTTTCATCGATCGAAACAGCGCGAAACGCCGAGCTTGAAACTTCAACACCGACGCGATTGGATCTAATTTCCAGCGGATCAACCATTTTTTGAATTTTGCCGAACTGCCGACGCTACCCGCGATTTTAGACACTCGCTCAACTTTGCGCAAGCCCGGACTTCGCAATGCACAGTGCACAATGCAAAATGCACAATACGGAACAAGAAACTCGATTTCTTGATTGTGCATTGTGCATTGTGCATTGTGATATTCTTCTCTACTATGGAGCAGCAGTTTTACGAACTTGTCGCGGAATTTGGCATTATCGCCGTCTTCGCGCTCTGCACGGTCGAAGGCGATATGACGCTGCTACTGTCCGGCGTACTTGCTCACAGCGCGTTCTTTGGCAAGTATAGTTTTTTGAAAGTGATAATTTTCGGAACGCTCGGCGGCGTGGTCGGCGATTGTATCGGTTACGGCATCGGACGAGTCTTTCACGAGAACGCAAAAGACTATCGTTTTTACCAGGTTGCACAGCCGCGGATCGAAAAGCTTATCGCAAAATTCGGCAATTTCGCGATCATCATTTCAAAGTACATTTACGGTATCCGCCTCGCGATGTGCGTATTTTACGGCGTCGGCCGGATGCCGTTCTGGAGATTTCTAAGTCTGAGTTTGCTAAGTTGCAGCCTCTGGGTTCTACTCTTGTCCGGCCTCGGTTACTTCTTTAGCGGAGCGATCACATCGATCATTGGCGACTACAAGCGCGTCGGAGCACTGCTGTTTGCCATAGTGATGATAGGCATCGTGATCTTTTATGTGATCGAAAGATACTGGCTCTCCGAGCGCGTCGAAGCCGCCGATCCACATACGATCCAAATGATCGAAGACAAACTCCTTGCCGCCGAAGAGATCGGAAAAACCACGCTCCACGACCTCGGCGAGCGGCTGCATTTAACGAGAGAATCGAACCGCGACGAGAAAGGCGCCGACGACAGTCAGAACCGGGAGCGATAGCGACTGGATTCTTTCTTTCAACTGATAACTGACCACTGACTACTGACATCTGACCACTATGCTCATTGTATCC
>JBKJJR010000211.1:0-3559 GCA_046597835.1 Pyrinomonadaceae bacterium | reverse complement strand
GCGGTCGTATTGAATAATCGCAGCCGTGCCTGTTTGCGGACGTTGGCGATGTGGCCGAAATTCCATGTGACCAGATAGTCGATCTTGTGAAACGAAGCGAGTGCAACATGGACCGCGTCGGCGAGATATTTCCGGTGAAAGATCCCGCGTTCCACATATCCCTCGGCGAGTATGGCGACCTCTTCTGCAAGATCGAGTTTTTCGAGCGGGCGGACCAGGTTCAGATAACCCGTTCGGTGCGGCTCGTCAATGCGCTCGAGTTCGCGCTCGACGAGTATCGAGCTGAAGACGCGGTATTCCGAGAGTTCGTGCTCCCACCATCGAATCGTGATATCGCGTCGGAAAGGGTCGCCGTTGTCGAGGTATGCTCCGACGACCGAAGTTTCGAGATAGAGGCTGAGTTTCATTAATACCTTTGTGAACTTTGTGTCTGACGTTTGCGTCCTCTTTGTTAAGGACTTTTGTACACAAAGGACACAAAGAAGATTCACATATTAATAACAGCATATCAGTTTTTCGTATCGACGGATTCAAAGACGACTTTTGAGTTCTTAAAATCAAAGGTGACACGGTAGTTCTTCAAAAAATTCCCGCCTAAAATTCCGGCCTGTTCAAAGCCCGCGGCCTCATTGATAATGTCGAGGTCAAGCGCGACGGCCATAACGCGGTTTCGCGTGTGAGTGCCAAATGTGATACGCGGCAGCAGGAACGATGAAACATCATCCGTGACGCCGGCTGAGCCGATCACGCGCATTTTCTCGTCGTTTACGAACGGACTTACCGCGTCCGTATTGGCAACTCGGTTCGATATGACCGAAACGCTTGCGCCGGTATCGACGATAAAATTGAGTATCGAGTCTATGCCTTCGAGCTGGACCTCGCCGCTAAGGAATCCGCTCGACGTCAGCCTGAGCGGCAGCGAAAGCGCGTCGCTTTTGCGAAACTCGACCTTGTCGGCCGATTTTTTTGTAAGCGAAAATGTCTGGCTCCCATAATCGATGGTCGTGAGGAATTTTGAGATCAACGCGAGGCCGATATAGCCGTCGACGTTTTGATTGATGTCATGGAACTTTCGCAGATAGACGGGCACATTTTTGAGACTGACGCCGCCGATCGCGACCTTTCTGACCAGGCCGTAAACGATGGGGAATCGTCCATCGCCGCCAATGCCTTTTCCATAACCGCCTTTTGTGACGGGACTGATCCTCAACCGTTTAGCCGTTGTTTCCGAAAGAACGGAGATCCCGGCACCGGTGTCCAACACAAAGCGCAGCGGCTCGGACCTGTCGTTGATGCGAAGTTTGATAATCGGACGGTCGCCTTCCAGTTCAAACGGGACGGACGCCTCATCGCCGCCCACCGACTGATAGAGACCGCCGGTTTCGCCCAGGATGTCGAGAAACCTGACGAGCCCTCTGATGCGTTCGCGCCGGTCAGAGTCCGTATTGTTGGTCACCGCCAGATAGCGCTTGTATTTTTCGGCGGCCTCTTTATAGCGTTCGCTTCGGGCGGCCGCCTGGGCGCAGGCAAAAAGATAATCAGGTTCGTCCGATTTTAGATCGAGTGCCTTTAGCAGACGGCTAAAGCCCGTTTCAACATTGTTCTCGTAAAAGTCGAGCATCCCGATGCCCGCCCATGCGAGGTGCTCCTTCCGGTTCAAACGGATCGCGTTTACAAAAAATCCGCGTGCATCGGTAAAACGCCCGGCCGAAAGCAGCATAGCGCCCATCACAGCGAACGCCCGCGAATTGTTCGGCTCCTGTTCGGCAACAGGTAAACAAATGTCGTATGCCTCGAGAAGGCGGCGCCTCTTAACGAGAAAGTAGGCAAGCTCGACTTTGGCCTCGCTCCGACCAGGCGCAAGCTCGACAGCACGACGCAGAAGCGACTCGGCAGTTGAGAGTTCGCCGTTGCGCGCAAGTTTCGCCGCCTTTTTGATCAGGCTGCGAATGTCGTCGCTCTGTTCAGCTTGCTGGCCGGATGCAGATGCAAAAGCAGGTGTGACCAACATTGCGAAGACTGACAGTAGAAGTAAATTTCTCAGACCTCTGAAAAAGCGGAAGGAGGCGTAATGAAAATTACCAGTCCGCATATCACAAAACCTCACTGTTCACTGTTCACTGTTCACTTTTCATTGTTCACTACTTAAGTATCATATCCGTTTTCATCGACCACAAAACCAGATCCAACTCGTCAAAGTCGATGCCCGTCTCACAACTCAAGCTTTTCATTCGGTCTTCTATCATTAGATACTTTGAGCGCGTATTTGGTGGCTTTGGCTCGTCGATTATTTTTAGCTCGGTTAGGCAGTTCAAAACGTGCTTGTCGAGGATCGCATAGCCGGTAAAACCAATGTTACGAAGGTAATGGCTCGCTTCCTTATAACCGAGCCCTTTGATACCCTTTTCCCTCACCAACCAGTCGCGTCGTTCAAGAGCAGATTCAAAGCCGTTGAGTTTCTTACGCAGCCGCAACCCGCAATGTTCTTGAAGAAACGTTCGCGAAGCCACAATGTACCTTGCCCGTGCGTTGGGATAACGATGGGCTCCCGTCAGTGCCGCCGCCAGCTCATCCTGCCCGCCCGTCAAAATGATCGGTTTGACCGCCTCCAAAGCGTTAAGCCCCATCCGTGCCGAACACCCGCCCGTAAAAAAACAAAACACCATCTCTTCCCAGAGGTTTAGGTCGCTGCCGCGCTTTCCGATCGATTCGAACTCCGCCAGCCGCGCTCCGATCTCGCCCCTGCGCGCCGCATGTGCCCTTTTAATGTTCCCAAATGTTATTGGCTCTCGTTCTCGTTTCACTCGCTGCCTTACTGTCGTATCAGTTTTTCGCTTCGATCTCGCACATTTCAGCGTTTTGGCTTGTACCACTTGTACCACCCTTGTACCACACCTGAGTGGTACAAGGTAAATGTTGTATTTATTAGGTTTATCGCCGCGTTTTGGCCTTGTATCAGGGTTTTGGAAAAAAAGTAAGACATTGTAACAAAATCCATAATTGCTGTAACCAGGTGTGTTAGCGTGTGTCGGGCCGTTCCGGACCGCTGATCTTGAGTGGAACAAGCGTAAGCGGTTCGCACTGTCCCGACTGTCCCAATTGTCCTGCGCGTCCCCTGTGTCGTGCGTGTCCCAAATGTCCCAAACCTATGTGCCGTGGTTTCAACTTTACCGTTGCCGCGTAGATTTTCAAATATCCTGAGTTGAATGTAGTTCCAACTATCCCGCATTAAGCTAGCAGGTTGCGGAGCGGATTGAAATACCAATTTTCCGGATATGGCTCAAGTTTCTCGATTTGACGCAACTTTCCTGGTAAACACCTAAAGATTTTGCCACGAACAGACACGAATGAACACGAAACAAGCGGTCTTTCCTGTTCGTGTCATTTCGTGTTTGTTAGTGGCCTGGTTCTTACTTTAATACCGAAAAGCTGTCTGCGTTGGTTTATCGCCGTTTGTGCCGAAGGGGGTTGCGACGAACTGTCCGTTTGAGCTGTTTTGCCGATACCAAGTGCCGTCGGACGGGCGGAAGACATTTATGTCCGCCAAGCCATCGCCGTC
>JBKJJR010000337.1:0-3085 GCA_046597835.1 Pyrinomonadaceae bacterium | reverse complement strand
GTCGAAAAGGGAAATGGCGGACAAGATATTGGATCAGTTGATCAAATTGCGGAAACCGCGAAGCCCGCGGCGTAGCCGCAAAGATTCTACTGCTCACGGTGAAGCATAGCTTCACCGCAAATAGACGGGCAAAGCCCGAGAGCGAAATCCGGCGCGGTCTTGCCGCTCTATTTGCAGAAAAGCTGTGCTTTTCTGAGAGCCTGTTTTATGCGACAGTCCTATGAACTAATTGAACTTATCGCGGACATTCGTGAACGCGTTAAGTATATGAGCGAGATCGGGGTAACTTCGCTTGATGTAAACCTGCCGGAGAAGGTCATGAGCGCGGGGCTGCCACGCGAAGCTGCTTCGTCGCCTGCTCCAGATCAATTTCAAATTTCAAACCGAGACTTGAGAACTGAAATTTTAAAGCCACCTGAAAAGCGTGCCGCCGGTCAGTCACGATTAGCCTCGCTGCCGTCGTTATCAAAGCGAAATGTTTCTCTTCCGGCCCGAGACATGGCAACAAGCAAATTATCGGCGGTTGATAAGGAAATGCAAAATCTGAAGACTGAGAAAGCAATTGAAAATAAAGGGATGCCTGCAAATACAGCTCCCGCATTGCTGGAACCTATTGAGACGATCGAGCAAATTCGCGCCGAGATCGGGCCTGATTGCACGAGGTGTAAATTGGGCACTTTGGGCCGGAGCAAGGTCGTTAACAGCGTCGGGAATTTTAACGCCGAACTTATGTTCGTGGGTGAAGCTCCGGGTGCGGACGAGGACATACAGGGCGAGCCGTTTGTCGGAAGGGCGGGACAGCTTTTGACAAAGATCATTGAGAGCATCGGTATGAGGCGCGAGGATGTTTTTATTGGCAATATCAATCGCTGCCGGCCGCCGGACAACAGGAGGCCCGAGCCTGATGAATCGGTCGCTTGCAGACCGTTTTTGTTGCGTGAGGTTGCTGTTATCCGGCCAAAGGTGATCGTGGTGCTCGGCGCTCACGCAGCTCAGAACTTACTGGAGACCAAAGAGCCGATAGGTAAGCTGCGCGGACAATTTCATGACTATTTAGGCGTCAAAGTAATGCCTACGTTTCACCCGGCGTATTTGCTTCGCGACCCTCATAAGAAGCGTGAGGTTTGGGACGATTTGAAGATGGTGCGAGATTTCTTGAAGGGTAAAGGATAAAGGATGAAGGATAAAGTTAGGAAAGTGCGAAACGTGATCAGAAGGTTAATCTGCCTATCTGTTTTTACAAGCATTTTTGTTTGCCCGATTTCCGTTTTTGCGCAGAAGGCAAGTTTTCCTGAGATCAAGCAGCTTCAATCGCCGCAGGACCCTAAGCTTGGGTTTATTATCCACGGCGGTGCGGGGTCGATCAAGAAAGGTTCGATTGCGCCGGAAAAAGAGAAAGAGTATCGCGACAAGCTGACCGAAGCTCTGCTTGCGGGATACAAGGCATTGCAAGACGGGAAAACGAGCCTTGACGCGGTCGAGATCGCGATCAGGATGATGGAAGATTCGCCTCTCTTTAATGCGGGTAAAGGCGCCGTGTTTACCGCCGACGGCAAGAATGAGCTTGATGCTTCGATAATGGACGGCAACACGCTGAAAGCGGGCGGCGTTGCAGGCCTGCATCACGTCAAAAATCCGATCACGCTGGCGCGGACGGTGATGGAAAGATCGCCGCATGTTCTAATGTTCGGCGACGGCGCGGAAAAGTTCGCAAAAGAACAAAAGATCGAACTGGTCAATGAAAAGTATTTTTGGACGCAGGCGGCGTGGAATGAGCTGATGAGGGAGCAGAAGCAAGTCCAAAGTCCAAAATCCAAAATACAGTATCCAAAGCCGAAAATGAAAAGTTCAAAGTCCAAAGTTCAAGGTTCAAAGTCTGACGAGATCTGGAACTTGGAACCAGGAACTTTGAAGAAACACCGCGGCACGGTCGGAGCTGTCGCGCTAGACAGTTTTGGCAATTTAGCGGCGGGAACTTCGACGGGCGGAATGTCGAATAAGAAATATGGCCGGGTCGGAGATGCTCCGATAATCGGTGCGGGAACCTATGCCAACAACGATACATGCGGCGTTTCCGCGACTGGTTGGGGTGAGTATTTTATCCGCCTTGGCGTCGCTAGGGACATTTCCGCGTTGATGGAATATCGGGCGATGACGGTTCAGGCCGCAGCCGATGCAGTTATCAAGCAAAAGCTGCAAAAGCTGGGCGGCGACGGCGGCGTGATAGTGATGGATAAATTTGGGAATATGGCGATCACGTTCAATACGGACGGAATGTTCCGCGCGTATATTGGCCCGGACGGAAAACCTGTTGTAGAGATTTACAAGTGAAAAGTGGAAAACTAAAAGTGAAAAGTGAAAGAGAAGATTTGAAATTTTTAGTTTTTTACTTTTAGTTTTTCACTAACTTATGCTTTCAGCAGAGATTATCGCCATTGGCTCCGAGCTACTTACCCCGACGAAGTCAGATACCAACAGCCTCTGGTTGACGGAGAAACTCAATGACATCGGGATCGACGTTAAACTCAAGACCATCGTCGGCGACGACGGCGCGCGGCTTGAGGAAACCGTCCGCGATGCAATGCGGCGGTCGGATATCGTCGTTACTACGGGGGGGTTGGGGCCGACCGAGGATGACATAACGAGGCAATGGACTGCGAAGGCGCTCGGCCGCGAATTGGTGTATCACGACGATATCGAACATCATTTGCGTGAAAGATTTCGCAGTTGGGGCCGTGATATGCCGGAGATCAACAAACGTCAAGCGTACATTATCGACAGGGCCGAAATACTTCCAAATCCTAATGGATCGGCGGTCGGGATGTTCATAGATTTGGGCGGCAAAATGCTTGTTATCCTGCCCGGCCCACCGCGTGAAAATCAGCCGATGTTCTCGGAGCACGTTTTACCTAAATTGAAGGGCATAGCCGGGGAGGTCTATGTAAAACGGCGGATATTGCGTGTTTCCGGCTTAGGAGAATCCGCAGTTGACGAGATCGCCGCTCCGATCTACACGGCATGCACGGATGTGCAAACTTCGATCTTATTTAACAAGAGCGAAGTGGAGATACATATTGCGGCTCGG
>JBKJJR010000288.1:0-6036 GCA_046597835.1 Pyrinomonadaceae bacterium | reverse complement strand
GGGACATTCGACGGCCGTGGCACAATGTGGCGCACTTTTTTTCGAAAACCGCGGTACACGGCCAAAATACGACTGTAAGCTGCTGTGTTTACAACATTTATCTTGTACCACTCGGGCGCGGTACAAGAGCGGCACAAGCGGTACAATAGAAAAGACGGATAGGCCGTCTAAGTGCTTGTAATGATTGATGTTACGGGAAAATAACGGTATTACAATGTAACACAGCCGTGAAAATAGCATTTTGAAGATCGGTATTCATTATTCATCAATTGGTTTGCTTTGGAGAAGCTGGATGAATTTTTTTGCGGCGAGTGAGAGGGTTTTGTCGGTGCGGTGGATGACGCCGACTGATCGGATCCAGTATTTTTCGGCTAATTGGATAACGGCGAGTGTGCCGGCTTCTCTTGCCCTTGTGACCGCCGGTTCGGGAACAATTGCCAGGCCGAAACCGACCTCGACGGCGCGTTTAATGGTCTCGATGTTGTCGAACTCGGCAACTTTATGGACCTCGACATTGTTCGCTTTAAAGATCTTGTCCATCGCCTTTCGCGTCGGCACGTCGCGTTCGAAAAGGACAAAATCTTCGGTATGAAGGTCGGTCACTTTCACCTTTTTTCGCGTCGCAAATTTGTGACCGAGCGGTGCGATGAGCACAAGGCGGCTGTCCGGCATCGGCTTTATGGTCAGTCCGCGGCGAGGTTCGGGGAATGCGAGCACGCCGAGCTCTACCGTGCCGTTTATCACATCGCGGACGACGCGGGTGGTGCGCGAATATTCAAGATCGATCTTGGCGGCAGGGAACTTGGTCATAAACTCGCGGACCTTGGCCGGCCTCTCGGGCAGGCCGATGCTGTAAACCGTCGCAACCTTGATAGTGCCGCCGATCTTGCCGACGACGCCGCGAAGATTTTCCTGAAGCTCCTCGTAAGCCATCAGGACATTTTGCGCTTCGCGATAAAAGACCTCTCCCGCCGGCGTGAGCTTTAATTCGCGGCGGCCGCGAATTCGCTCCAGCAGGCGGCGTTTGAACTTCTCCTCAAGCGTGCGTATCTGCTGGCTGACGGCCGATTGAGTGATCAGATTGCGCTCGGCGGCAAGTGAAAAACTCTCGAGATCGACAAGGTCACAAAAGACTTTTAACGTTTCGATGTGCATTTGTATCCGAACGCGGCGCGATGATCAAGGCCTACGGTTTGAGAACCGTCTCGCTTTCACGACCGATTGCTTCGAGATGTTTGACGATCTTTTCGATGAGCCAGTTTGGGGTGGAGGCACCGGCGGTGACTCCGACTTTTGCGGCTCCGGCGAGGTCGTTGGGGTTGATCTCTTCTTCGGTTTCGATAAGGAAGCTTTTTTCGCATTGCTCCTTGCAGACGGCGAGCAACTTGACGCTGTTTGACGAGTGGCGGCCGCCGATGATGTAGAAAACGTCAACCATGCCGGCAAGTGCCCGGGCAGCTTCCTGGCGGTCGCGGGTGGCGGAGCAGATGGTGTTGACGACCTGGACCTCGTCGTGGGTGCGGGTTTTGATCGCTTCGGCTGTGTCAAAGAACGTTTTGGCCTTGATCGTTGTTTGCGAGACCACCAGCGGATGCCGCAGCCAAGGCAGGCCGGCGACCTCGGTTTCGTCTTTTATAACGAATGCGTGATCCGGCGCATAGCCTTTGACGCCGATCATTTCGGGGTGATCGGGGCTGCCGACGACGATGACGTGGCGGTCTTGTTCGGCGGCACGGGCGGCAAGTTTTTGCACGCGAGTTACAAACGGGCACGTCGCATCGACGACCTTGGTCGCTTTTTCTTCGAGTTCTTTCTGGACTTGCGGCGTTACGCCGTGAGCGCGGATGACAGCAGTTTCGCCGCGGCCGATCTGGACGGGTTCGCTGATCGCTGTTACGCCCTCGTGAGCGAGCCGCTGCATTTCCTGCTTGTTATGGATCAGCGGGCCGAGACTGCGGACGGTCTCGCCGTCGGCCAGAGCGTCCTCGACCATCTCGACCGCACGTTCGACGCCGAAGCAAAACCCGTATTCATCAGCCAGCAATACTTGCATTTTGTAAAACCCTAACTTAATTGGCTAAAATTACGCCAGGTTAAGTTAACCTGATTCTAACAAATGGATAACGGAAACGAAACCGCTTTGCGGCGATGCAGGTTTTTAAACGATGAGTACTTTCAGAAACTTTACGACGCTTTTATCGAAGCGTTTTCTGATTATGTCATCCCGTTCGCTCTGACTGAGACCCAGTTTCGAAATCACATTAACTTGAACGCGGTCGATCTCGAACGGACAGTCGGCTGCGTCGAAGATGATCGCATTGTCGGTTTTTCGCTTAACGGTTTTGGGCTGTGGGAAGGCAAACAAACTGTTTACGACGCCGGAACCGGCGTGATTCCTGACTTTAGACGGCAGGGCGTGAGCGAGGCTATGTTTGATCTGATGCTGCCGGTATTTAAGGGTGAAGGCATCGAGCAATGCCTGCTCGAAGTGATCGCGACAAACACGCGAGCCATCAGTCTTTACGAAAAGCTGGGTTTTCATACAGTTCGCGAACTCGCGCTGCTGCAATATGACGGCAAGATAGATCTCTCCGGTGATACGCCGCAAAATTATGAAATGCGCGAGATCGACACTCCTGATTGGGTTTTGCTGACAACATTTTGGGACGGCGATCCATCATGGCAAAACTCTGTCGCTGCCGTCGAGCGAAGTCGCAGAAATAAGCGGATCATCTGTGCGTATTTAGGCGGGAAATGTGTCGGCTATATTGTCTTTTCTTCTAAATTTGGACGTGTCGCGCAGCTTGCCGTTGAAAAGGATCACCGAAATCGCGGGGTCGGCACTGCGTTACTACGAGCTATGCAGGCCGAAACGGCTGAGGGCTTTTCGCTGCAGGTGATCAATATAGATAAGTCGCTGACTTTGGCGACGACCTTTTTTAACAATCGAGGTTTCTACGAAAGGCTTGGCCAATACGAAATGGTATTGCAAATGTGAACTACCGCACAGGCTCGCGCAGAATAGTTTCGGCCGCGGTTTGTGCGATCGCGGCGGCGGCTGGATTTGAGTCACGAAGATTTGCAAGTTGACGCAAAGCCTCGCCGGTACGTGAGAGCAGGCGGACGAGATCGCCTTCTTCGGCACGGGTCCGGTCAACGAGTTCACCCCATTCCATACCGGCGGTCCAGCGTTCGGCGGCGGCGGCGGCGGAATAGTTGATTTCCTCGGCAGGCTCGACGCCGTTCTTCCATTCGACATTTGAAACAGCGACGACAAGATCTTCAAAATTTGCTAATACGTCAGTCATGCGCCGGGTCGCTCGCATTTCGCCGTAGCTGCGGTCGGCGTCGGAGGCGACGGATGCCATCAGGCCTGCCGCTTCGGAGATATTGAGTTCGTCAAAAATACCTTGCTTCAATGCTTCCCCGACTAAAAGCGGCCGGTCAATGCGGAGGTCTGCGAGCCATTTACCGGATTCGGTGACTATCTCCGCGTCGAAATCCAGGTAGCCGAAATGATCGAGGACCTTTGCCCGGCGTTCGAATGGATCCCAAATGCGGTCGCTGAGCATTTCCGCGCCGTCTTCGTGGCGGCTGTCGGCGCTCGCGCGGCGGCTTTCGCGAAACGCAAAACTCTTTTCGGCAATCTCGCGAACCTGTTCAAAATTGCCGAATGCGTCGAGTAGATTCAATAAGCTCGTATAGGTCGAGCGAAAGCGGCTGATCAATGGATCAGGAGCTGATTTTAGAAGCTCGGCGATCTTTTTCGGATTTTGAAACTGACCGGGAGCCAGCACTACGAAGCCCACATTATCGCGCCCTCGTCGTCCGGCACGTCCGGTCATTTGTTGGAGTTCGGTGGCTGTCAATGCACGCCAGCCATCGTTGCCGCGAGTGTCGGCGTTAGTAATGACGACGGAGCGTGCCGGAAAATCAACACCAGCGGCAACGGTTGAAGTCGCAAAAAGAGCGTTGAGCAGGCCGCCTGACATCATCTTTTCGATCAGCAGTTTCCAGGTTGGGATGTGGCCGGCATGGTGGGCAGCTACGCCCGCATGAACGATGACCTTGCTGTGTTTGTGGTCGAGTATCTCAGGATATTCGGCAGCAAATTCGCCAAATATTTTCTGACGCTGAGCCTGACGTTCGGCGTCGGCCCGCTGCGATTTATCGTTGGCGACTTCCGTTGCAGCCTCGTCACATCGCCGCCGCGTCGGCAAAAAGACGATTGCCGGCAATAGATTGTAGCCGCGCAGAGTTGAGATCAATTTTGACGGTGAAATATCGACTTTTGATTGATCCATTAGTTATTGATTCGTTTGTGCAGTAACCGCAGGCCGTCTAGCAGGAGATTTTCATCGACAGTATCAATACAATCAGTATTTTCGGCGATCAGCGATGCAAATCCGCCTGAGGCGATGAC
Source organism: Pyrinomonadaceae bacterium (assembly GCA_046597835.1). Classification (GTDB taxonomy): domain Bacteria; phylum Acidobacteriota; class Blastocatellia; order Pyrinomonadales; family Pyrinomonadaceae; genus OLB17. The sequence continues at coordinate 1,613 of JBKJJR010000288.1, read as the reverse complement.
TTTTGGATTCTCGCCAATCACTTTTTTGATTCTTTCGATCATGCCTTCGGCCATTGCGATCTGGCCATAAAAGATGCCGGATTGAATTGAAGTAAGCGTCGTATTGCCTATAACGCTTTTAGGTTTTTCTATCTCTGTGTCGGGAAGTTTGGCGGTTTTTAAGTGCAATGCCTCTGCCATCGTTTTCATCCCGGGAGCTATGACTCCGCCACGCAATTCACGATTCTGATCGACAATATCAAATGTTGTTGCCGTGCCAAAGCTGCAAACGATGCAGGGCGCACCGTATTTTTCTACGGCAGCAAATGAGTTGACAAGCCGGTCGGTGCCGATGGCGGCGAGCGGTTGGTATTTGATCTTCAGCCCGAGATCGAGATCGTTGGTTATTACTAGAGTTTCAATCCCAAACGCATGATACAAGGAATCTTTTAATGACAGATCTATCTCAGGCACAACTGAGCAAACAATAGAAGCTGTCAGGAGGAGGTTATCGCCAATCAATGCCTTCAGCTCATTTGCAGATAATGCGCTGTTGGTAGGTATCGAGAATTTTGAAAGGAGATGTTCGCTGTCGAAAATGCCGAACTTAATGTTTGAATTTCCGATGTCAACGGCGAGGAGCATGAGCGGCGTTAACCTTGCAGCGGCAGGCCGTCATAAATGACATTCCATCCATTTCTGCGGCTTGTTCGCAGGCTTTTTGTAAACCATTCGACTGCGGCATCCGCGTCGTCGTAGATCTGCACGGCGGGGCGATCTTCGCGCGGATCAACGCGGCAGATGGCGGCTCCCGCAGTAGCGGTCTTGATGCAGAGCAACGCGATCATATCGTTTTTCTGCATTACGGCCGTGCGCATCTCGATATTGCCGAGTTCGTCGTCAAACTCGTCGAACTCGGCGAGGTCCTCGTCAAACTCATCGTCAAGGCCAAAATCACCGTCGTGTTCAAATTCTTCCCACATAATTAACGTATCTCCAAACTACACCTGAAAAGTGAAAAGTGAAAGCTGAAAAGTGAAAAGTTACAATCGTTTTGCCTCGTCACTCTTTGATGTTTTACTTTCCCTCAACCGCTCGACATCGCCCGCTTGCACGATTTTCAACAAACCGTCGTTCATTTTTACTCTCAAGGCTCCATTTTCTTCGAGGCCGTCCGTTATGCCTTCGACAACCTCTTGTTCGAGAGTGACGCGAACGCCCTTTCCGCTAAAATACGACGAACGCCGCTGCCATTCCTCGAGAATCTTTGCAGTCCCTTTATCTTCGCAAAGGATCGCATACCAGTAGCCGAGGTATTTGGTCAGTGCGGTTTCAACATCGCCTGAAGCTACCGGCGCTGACGACACTGCTTCGAGCGAAGTTGCGGTTTCGGCGATATCATCCGGAAAATTATGGGACGTCAGGTTAATGCCGATTCCGACGATGACTGCAAGCCCTGCCGGTGTTTCTAGTGTCTCGGCGAGAATGCCGCAGATCTTTTTCTCTCCGATCAGAACGTCGTTGACCCATTTTATATCGGGTTTTAATCCCAGTTCCCTGAAAGCGTCATGAACGGCCACGCCCGTCATTAATGTGATGAGTGGCAGAAATCGCATGTCAATCTTTGGCCGCAG
>JBKJJR010000213.1:0-3820 GCA_046597835.1 Pyrinomonadaceae bacterium | reverse complement strand
CCGGCAAAGTCGCCAAGCTTGATCTTCAATTCGTCGGAAGAGCCCCCAAGTATCTGCGCGGTTTCCTTGTGAAAATCAAAGCTGTATTGTTCTGCTTCCTGCTCCATTTTATTATTTGGCGGCGTATTGCTTGAGGTCTTCGAGCCGGACAACATTCAAAGCGGATTCGTGCGTAGCTTCGAGATCGACCATCGGCGCCATACCGTCCTCGAACGCCTGCTGCCAACGTGTGACGCAGAGACACCATTTGTCGCCGCCCTTTACACCGGGAAAAGAATACTGCGGCATAGGTGTCGAGAGGTCGTTGCCAGCCGATCTGGAATATTCGAGAAATTCATCGGTCGCCAAAATGCAGACGGTGTGCCGCCCGGTGTCATCGGCCCCGGTGCGGCAATAGCCGTCGCGGTAAAATCCCGTCATCGGATCGGTGCAGCAGTTTTTCAACTCGCCGCCGAGGACGTTCTTTGGTTTTGGGTAGTGGCCGTTGCCGTTTGTAATGCTCATAAGATTTTTTACCACAGAGCCACAGAAAGCACAGAGAAAAGAGAATTTAAGAACCGAAGAATGGAAATTGTTTTCGCTCTGTGTCTCTGTGGTGAATTCTTATAAAATTTCCAATGCCTTTTCGATCGGCCTTGCCATTACCGCTTTATCTCCGACTTCGACGATCGGCCGTTGGATCAGATTCGGATCGGCCACCATTGCCCGTATCACATCGGCGTCGGGCGTGTCGTCGGTGATGCCGGCGACAGCCGCACCACGAACAAGTTTTATTGGCCGCAGACCTGTCTTTTTTATCAGCGAGCCGAGATTCTTCTCGGTGAAAGGCTCGGTAAAATAATTGACCTTTTCGTAATCAATGCCGTTTTCACGAAACAGCGTTGCCAGACTGCGGCACGTCGTTCAGGTCGGCCTTTCGTAAACTGTTATTTTCTTTGCAGCCATATTCACTGAATTCTATTTGATTCCTGTTTTGGAATAAACCTCGCCAAGCGTTTTTGCAGCAACGGAGTGAGCTTTTTCGGCACCGGACTTTAAGATCGCGGACAACGCAGCATCGTCGTAGTGATCTACTCGTTCCTGAAAGGGCCGCAGAAATTCTATAGTCACTTCGGCAAGTTCAGTTTTGAATTGGCCATAGCCTTTGCCCTCGAAATGAGCGACACATTCGTCGGCAGTTTTTCCGGTCAGCAACTGATAGATAGTTAGCAGATTCTTGATCGCGGGGCGTGAATCGTCAAAGTTTATCTCAGTGCCGCTGTCGGTGACCGCCCGCTTGAACTTTTTCGTAATCGTAACGGCGTCGTCGAGCAAGAATATAGAGCCGTTGGCATTTCCGTCGGATTTCGACATTTTCTTTGCGGGGTCTTGGAGAGATTGAATCTTTGCTCCAACGGGCGGAATAAACGGTTCCGGAATTACAAACGTCTCTCCAAAATCGCGGTTAAACCGCTCGGCAAGGTCACGGGTTAGTTCAAGATGCTGCTTTTGGTCTTGACCTATAGGCACAAGATTCGTTTGATAAAGCAAAATATCAGCTGCCATCAACACCGGATAGGTGAATAACCCAACGCCTGCCGATTGCCGTTTCAGTTCAAGACTTTGTATGCCTTGCTGCAAAACATTAAAAAGTCCACGCTCACGTTCAGATTGATCTGACAGATTAATTATTTCTTCAATAGATTCCCAAGGATCATATACATCCCAAAGAGATTGCTTAGTATTCCCTGAGAGTTTCTTAGCCTTATCTTTAAACTGCGTCATTCGCTCAAGTTCGCCCATTCGCGAGACACAGGACAGTATCCATGTTAGTTCAGCATGTTCAGGCACGTCTGACTGGATGAAGATTGTTGCTTTTTCGGGATCGACGCCGGCGGCGAGGTAGATGCGGGCGAGATCGAGTGTTTTTTGCCGAAGCGTTTTTGGGTCCTGCGGGAGCGTGATCGCGTGCAGATTTACGATGCAGTAAAACGATTCATACTCATCCTGCAGAGCGACCCAATTTTTGAGAGCTCCGAGATAATTGCCGATATGAAGGTCGCCGGTCGGCTGAGCGCCGCTGAATATGCGTTTACGTGTCATCAGATGCCGAGTAGATATAGAATAAAATTGCGAAGCGGCACAACGAGTATTTGGATAATGCCCATTTGTGCCAGCAGGAGCAGTATCAGAAAGCCGTAAGTTTCGAGAATGTTGAACAGCGGCTCAAAGTTCGACGGCAGTATGGACTGTAGCGCCTTGCTGCCGTCGAGCGGCGGAAAAGGCAGCAGGTTGAAAACAGCCAGGCCCACATTGAGTATGATCATTCCGTAAATGAACTGAAACAGGATCGCTGTCATTCCCTCGCGCAAATTCGCGCCTGTTAAAACGCCGCCGACGATCATGAGTTTGAAGATAATCGCTGCAACGGTCGCGATCAACAGGTTAACCACAATACCGGCTAGCGAAACGCAGATATTTGCTTTATCCTTTTCTCTCCATTTTAGTGGATTTACTGGTGTAGGCTTTCCCCACATGATCAGCGGCACGCCGACGGCACCGTTGAAGAACCCGAATGCATATCCTATGATCGGCAGAAACAGTGTGCCGACCGGATCGATGTGCGGAATCGGGTTGAGCGTCACACGGCCGAGCAAGTAAGCAGTGTCGTCCTCGAATTTCCATGAGGTCCAGGCGTGGGCCGCCTCGTGTGCCGAGACGGAAAACAGCCAGATGACCATATAGATCACAAGGCCCGAGATAAATTGAACCGCAACAGAATCCATTTCTTAAGCAAAATCCATTGTCTTAACCGCTAAATTGTGCCATTCTTTTATTACAAAATAAAATCTGCGTTTTGGAATTCGGCGGCACCAAACCGCTTTTGGCAATCCAATTTATGAAGAAGCATATAGTCTGCATCGCCAGTGAGCACAAGGGCATGGAGTTTCTCGAGGAGGCTCACAGCGCCGGCTGGTATGTCACGCTTGTGACCAGAAAAAACCTGCTCGAATATGATTGGAACTGGGCGTCGATAAACGATGTGAGGACCGTCGAACCCGACATGGGAATGATGGATTATGTTCGCGCAGTTACAAATATCGCCGGCTCGGCCGCTATCGACCGCGTCGTCGGTCTTGATGAGTTTGACGTTATGACGGCCGCGATGACACGGGAACATCTCAATTTGCCGGGTATGAGCCGGTCTCAGGCTGTTCGATTTCGCGATAAGCTGACGATGCGTAATATTGCCTATCACGCGGGCATTTCGTGCCCCGAGTTTGTCGGAGTCTTTGACGAATCTGATATTAATGAGTTTCTCCGCAGCGTTCCGGCGCCGTGGGTGGTTAAACCGCGACACGAGGTTTCGGCCTTTGGAATACGCAAATGCGACACTGCTCAACAGGTCTGGGAGGTGCTGACCGACCTCGACAAGCAAAATAACTGGCGCGATCATCCGTCGCAATTTCTCATCGAGCGATTTATCGAGGGGCGGGTTTATCATGTTGATTCTGTGGTTAACGGAGGCAAGGTTGTTGCCTGCGGTGTCAGCCAGTATGGCACGACTCCATTTAAGGTTTCGCATTACGGGGGCGTTTTTACTTCGTCTATCGTGCCCTATCGTTCTAAGGAACGGAAAGAACTTGAGACACTAAATCGTGCGTTGCTGATGGCGTTTAAGTATGACCACGGAGTTTCGCACGCCGAGTTTTTGCAGAGCGATGAAACAGGTGAACTCTTTTTACTTGAGGTTGCCTGCCGCGTCGGCGGAGCGTATATTGCGAACGTCCTCGAGCACGCCTGCGGATTTAATCTCTGGCGCGAATGGGCGAAACTCGAA
>JBKJJR010000171.1:0-4884 GCA_046597835.1 Pyrinomonadaceae bacterium | reverse complement strand
CGAATGGGCGTTAGGCGACGTAAATCCGCCCACGCATGCACTGGCGGATTTACGTCGCCTAACGCCCATTCGTACGCCGGGATTTGGCCATTCGGGTGCATATACCACTCGCGGAGCATCAATATTAGCTGGTGCTTAGCGAAGTCGGGGTCGACGACCGCGAGTGGAATGCAGTGAAATGCCAGATCCCACGCCGCGTACCATGGATACTCCCATTTGTCTGGCATCGAGATAACGTCCGCGTTGTAAAGGTGCTGCCATTTATGATTGCGGCCTTCGAGTCGAGACTTCGGCGGCATTGGCATTGCAGGATCGCCTTCGAGCCAGTCCTTTACTACATAATGGTAGAACTGCTTTGACCACAACATCCCCGCAAACGCCTGCCGCTGTACGTTTTTTGCATCGTCCGAAAGTTCTTTTGGCGCGAGATCATTGTAAAATTCGTCTGCTTCGGTAACGCGTAGGCTAAAAAAACTGTCGAAATCGCTAAACATGTCAGAACCCTCTGCCTTAGCGGGTGGTGTGGACTTGCCGGATTTCCTTTTCTTGTTTGAGCGTCCCGCTGACGCAGGGGGTTCTGACCTCAGCCGCGCGCGAATCGTAACTTCGCCCCCCGCCGGAACTGTCAATTCATAATTTGCCGCCGCCTTTGTACCGGTGAATTTTGGGTTGACGGCTTCGTTATTACCGTTGATGATGAACTCGTTTATCCCGTCCTTGACGTAAGGCGTCTGGTTTTCGCGGGCAAACAACCGCGCATTGTTAGTCTCATTCTCCGTAAACAACAACTGAGGCCCGCCGTCGAAATATAAGTACCTGTCACCCGGCGCTTCCGTCTCGATCTTTATCGTTTTGTCGTCCATCGCCGATAAATTTCCCGTCGGCTCATGGCCGGTCCAAGCCCAATCATTCCGCAGCCAAACCGTAGGTAGAACGTTTATCTTCGCGTCGTTTGGGCCACGGTTCGCAACCGTGATTTTTATCAGAATGTCCTCAATATCCGCCTTGGCATACTCGACACACACGTCAAAGTATTTGTCTTCGTCGAATATCCCGGTATCCATCAACTCGAATTCCCCCTCGGACTTATCGCGATCGCGATTCGCCATTATCAGCCAAAGATAAGGAAACTCGGCCTGCGGATACTTGTAGAGGAATTTCATGTAGGAGTGCGTTGGCGTGGAGTCGAGATAATAATAAATCTCTTTGACATCTTCCCCATGATTTCCCTCAGGCCCTGTCAGCCCAAATAGGCGTTCCTTGAGGATAGGATCCACGCCATTCCACAACCCCAGTGAAAAGCAGATGTTCTGATGCCGGTCGCAAATTCCAGCCAGGCCGTCCTCATTCCAGCGGTAGGCCCTTGAGCGGGCGTGATCGTGCGGGAAATATTCCCACGCCGAGCCGTCATCCGAATAATCTTCGCGCACGGTTCCCCACGCACGCTCACTCAGATACGGGCCCCAGCGTTTCCAATGTTTTGTTCTATTGTCGGATTCAGCAAGGCGTTTCGCTTCGGCATTCATGAATCAAATCCTATCATTCTGCGTTATAATTAGTTAACCTATGGAACCGCTCGCGAATCAGATCAGGCCTGCCAGCCTTGACGAATTTGTTGGTCAGAAACACCTCGTCGGCGCGGGCAAGCCTCTGCGACTAGCCATCGGACAGGGACACGTTTTTTCGTTCGTCCTTTGGGGCACGCCGGGGACGGGGAAAACGACGCTTGCCAGAATTTATGCCAATGCTATAAATGCCGATTTCTACGAGCTTTCCGCGGTATCCGCCGGAAAAGAAGATATTCGAAAGATCATCAAAACGCCGTCGATCGACGGGCGGCCGCGGGTGCTTTTTCTTGACGAGATCCATCGATTTAATAAGGCTCAGCAAGACTTCCTGTTGCCGTATGTCGAGAACGGCGAGTTGGTGCTGATCGGAGCAACAACTGAGAATCCGAGTTTCGAAGTCATCCCGGCTTTGCTGTCTCGAATGCGCGTTTTCGTTCTGGAAGAATTCTCGAACGACGACATGGCCGCGATCATTGATCGGACGGGCTTTGAACTTGATCAGACTGCCAAGCAATGGCTCGTCGAAATGGTAAACGGTGATGCCCGTCAGGCGATCACGATGATCGAAAATACATCGCATTTGTATGACTCGATCACGATCGAAACGCTAAAGGAAACGCTGCAGTCGAAGTTTCTTCGCTATGACAAAAAGGGCGAGGAGCATTACAACGTAATATCGGCATTCATCAAATCGATGCGAGCGAGCAAGCCCGACGCCGCGATGTATTACCTGGCCCGCATGATCGAATCGGGCGAAGACCCGAAATTCATCGCCCGCCGGATGGTGATCTTCGCGTCGGAAGACATCGGCCTAGCACAGCCGACGGCATTGGTAGTGGCAAATTCCGTATTTCGCGCCGTCGAAACGATAGGGTATCCCGAATGTACGCTTAATTTAGCTCACGGTGTTGCGTATCTTGCGAATGCTGCAAAAGACCGTTCTGCGACGGACGCTATCGGTGCCGCTATGGACGACGCCAAGAAACTCGGCAATCTGCCCGTACCGATGAAGATCCGCAACGCTCCCACCAAATTGATGAAGGACCTCGGCTACGGTAAAGACGACGGCAACGACCCCGAAGGCGATCTGATGCCGCAGAAACTTCGAGGGAAGAAGTATTTTTGACCCCTTAATGCAGGCTAATTTCCGGCGTCCGCTTTTTGCCCCGGAGGACGCTAAAAGGGGCTAAAGGGGACGCTATTTTTCGCAGGACAGAGACCAAAGTTCCACTCGTTCTCTGCCGTTCTCGTCGTTCCCGTAAATCGGACGATCTTCCCGTCGTGTTCGTCGTTCTCTTCGTCCCTGTCGGTGTCGTCGTTCCTCTGATCCCAGCCGCAGCCTTCTGCTCGCATTTCCGCCTCCGGTTTGACCGCACGCTGCTTTTTGAACACATTGACCTAGACAACGACGGCGTGTTGATTCTGGACCTATCAAAGACAGTGGAGGTCACCCGCGGGGCACGCTAGTACCAGCCGCTCGAATGGTTTTCATTGACAAAAAACCTCAAAGGTCTATAATTCTCGGCAAAGCAGTATACAAACCACGTCCAGCAAGATATTTCCTTTATGCCTAAATTCCGACATTTGTTCCGATCGATTGTTCTCTGGGTTGCCTGCTGTGCAGCGATTGCACTGGCCGCCTCGTCTGTAACGATTCGCGCTCAAGATCTTGCTTTGGACAACAGTTTCACGGCAGGTGTAAATGACGCGGCCGGCGGCGGCGAGGTATCGGTCATTCAACCTGACGGCAAAATTCTCGTCGGCGGTTATTTTGATTTTGTCGGCGGTGTGCGGCAGAGCGGCTTTACGCGATTGAATAGCGACGGCAGCCGCGACACGAGTTTTAATCCCGGCGGGATCGGCACCGAAGCTGTCGGAGGGGTCCTGGCGATCGCATTGTTGAATGACGGAAAAATTCTTATCGGCGGCTCCTTTTTCAGTTACAACGGAATGCCCGCGATCGGTCTAGCCCGCTTAAACGCCGACGGCACATTCGATGCGTCCTTTAACAGCGGCGGGAGCGGCATGTATGGTTCTGGAAACTACCCTTACGTAAACGCGATCGCGGTCCAGCCAGATGGCAAGATCCTCATCGCCGGTGGCTATATTCTCGGCTATAACAGCGTTCAAAATATTGGAATTTTCCGGTTGAATTCAGATGGGACGTTGGACGCTTCATTCACCTCAAGATTTACATTATTTAACGGAAACACCTTTATACATCGAATTATCCTTCAGCCCGATGGGAAAATTCTTCTCGGACTCCTGGGTACATACACATACGGCGACGTTTCGGTCAAAGGCATCATTCGACTTAATGCGGACAGTACCCTTGATGCGCAATTCAATACGATGACAGGTACAAATGCCTCCAGCTCAGTCCGCGGTGTTGCATTACAAAACGACGGCAAGATAGTGATCAGCGGCAATTTCACAACGTTCAATGGGACGCCGCGGGACGAGATCGCCCGGATAAATACCGACGGAACCCTCGACGGGAGCTTCAATCCGGTTATTGAAAATCCAAATGAAGGCATTTTGTTCGTGGCGATCCAGCTAAATGGACAGATCCTCATCGGTGGAAATCTTGGTTACTCATCCGGCTATATACGCAATCTCGCCCGGCTCAATCCGGATGGAACACAGGATTCGACATTCACGTGCTTCACCGACGCCTATCCAACCGGCGTTTCTTTGCAGCCGGACGGCAAGATACTTTTAACTGGATATTTCGGCCAGGTAACGCCAGGAAATGTGAGAATAGGTATAGCGCGATATGATGCTGGCGGACTGCTCGACCCCTCATTTGATATTGCGTTTACGACGTATGGAAATATCAAAACGATAACTCGTCAGCCGGATGGAAAGATCTTGGTCGCTGGTGAATTTACAACGGCGAACGGCAACCCGGCAAATGGTATAGCTCGATTTGATGAAGACGGGGCCTACGACAGCTCGTTTAATGCCGGCCTTGGGCCATTGAGGGGATATTGGTTCAACGCTATAAACAAGATCGTCGTGCAGCCGGATGGAAAGCTCCTGGTCGGAGGTTTGTTTGAAAAATTCAACGGCTCTGATAAGGCAAATCTAGTGCGGCTGAATTCCGATGGCTCGGTCGATCCGACATTCACACAACCAGGACTGAAAGCGTTTCCGTATGGCATCCAAGACATTGTTTTGATGCCAGATGGCAAAATTCTTGTTTGTGCGGATACTCTTTCACTTTCGACCAATTTACGCATACCTCTCGCCCGGCTCAACCCCGACGGAAGTCTTGATTCTTCCTTCGCAACGAATGGCCTCGGCGTACTTTTTA
>JBKJJR010000035.1:0-3541 GCA_046597835.1 Pyrinomonadaceae bacterium | reverse complement strand
ATAAGGGCAATAGTTAAAGTATTTTATACTTGACATTGATTTTTTAGGGTGTAGGATAGGTTACATAGTCGAGATTGCTTACGGGCATTTTGACCGGCATCAGGAAGTGGAACGAATGTGGTGACACACCGTTCGCGGACAGAAGGAGCGGAAAGCCGCTGTCCAAAACGCCTGAAGCCGAAGCCGAAAGGCTTCACGCAGGTCAACCGCAAGGTTTGCACTTGAGTTGTTCGGATAAAAACGGACAACGCCCCTTGGAAATGATCAGCCAAATGGGTGTGATGCCGCTCAAATCCTTCGGGACTTTGAGCCTCGTTGCCGGGAACGTAACCGGCGGTGGAGGAAAAGCCACCTTATCAAAGACCTAACGGCATCGTACTTTCGAGTACAACATCTTGAATTTATTCAATTTGGATGCTGACCGGGGTTTCGCTCTCCGCAGAGCTTCTTCGGAATACAAAATCGGCGGTTCGAACGTGTACATGCGAGAACCGCCACTCTTTTCAATCGCTTCGGCGATGGGAAAGAGGATAAAAATAAAAGCGTTGAATCGAGCAATCGGATCAACGCTTTTGTTTTTAATTGCGCTTGAAAGCTATGCAATTCTGTGCTATTACCGAAACACTCTAGTTCTGTCATTATGTATGACAAGCTGCTATTTGAAAACTGAAAAAGCGACCCGATCAGCCGCGTTTTCCGGCATCCTAGCTGTAACAATCTGTAATACAGAAGATAGGCAATCAATTGCCATGCTCGACCGAACAAAATGACGCAATCCGTTTATTTTATATAAGTTACAGGAACTCAAAATGAATTTTTGCAAAATGAAAAACTTTTTTTCGGAAATGGGTGACACAAGGCTTTTTATGAGTGTTAAAGTTAATAGTTACAACATTTACGCTGTATCACTGCATAGTGGTACAAGAGTGGTACAACCGGTACAATTCAAACTCGTTGTTGCAGCAACTTTTTCTGCCGTCAATTAATGCGTAGAATAGAAATTTATGTTTCTGGACCGTGTAAAGATCAGGATAAAAGCCGGCAACGGCGGTGATGGTGTTACGGCTTTTCGGCGTGAAAAATTCATCCCGCGCGGCGGACCATCGGGCGGCGACGGAGGTGTCGGCGGCAGCGTCTGGATGGTCGCAACCGAGGGCCTCAACACGCTTTTGCATCTTCGCTATAATCCCGAACACAAAGCCGAACGCGGGCGACACGGCGAAGGCTCCAACCGTTCAGGCAAGGACGGCGAAGATGCGGTCGTCAAGGTGCCGGTCGGAACGCAGGTGTTCGATCCGGAAACGAACGAGTTATTGTTCGATTTCACCGAGCCCGGCCAGCGATACCTGGCCGCAAAAGGCGGCAAAGGCGGTTGGGGCAATTCGCATTTTGCCACGCCGACTCGGCGTGCTCCAAAATATCATTACACTGGCCGTCCCGGCGGCGAAGCTGAGCTTCAGCTTGAGCTAAAGGTGATCGCCGACGTCGGTCTCGTAGGATTTCCAAATGCGGGAAAATCAACTCTGATCTCGGTCATTTCGGCCGCGAAACCGAAGATCGCCGATTACCCCTTCACGACGCTCGAACCAAATCTCGGCGTGGTCGATATGGGAGACTTTCGTACATTCGTCGTCGCCGATATTCCCGGCCTCATCGAAGGTGCGTCAGACGGAGCCGGCCTCGGCCATCGCTTTTTGCGGCACGTTGAGCGGACCAAGCTCATTTTGCACTTGGTGGATGTGTCGTCGCTATCGGGCCGCGATCCCATCTCGGATTATGACATCATCAACCAGGAACTCTCGAAATACGACGAAAACCTTGGTTCCCGGCCTCAAATTATGGTCGCCACAAAGATAGATGCACTAGACGAACCCGAACGGCTCGATGCTCTCAAAAAAAGGGCGAAGAAAGATAAGAAGCCGTTCTTTGCCATTTCGTCAGTAACAAACGAAGGCGTTAAAGAACTGGTCAACGCGGTTTCTGAAGCGATAAAAGATCTAGCCCTAGAGAACACGGAGGCCCCTGAGAAAGCGATTGCCGGTTAGTTCTTTCTAATCTCTCTGTGTGCTCTGTTGTATAACTTCTTCAATGAAAAGAATCGCATTTTATGGAGGCTCGTTTGACCCTGTGCATCGCGGGCATTTAGCGATCGCTCATGCGTTGCTGGCTCAATTTAAACTTGATGAGTTCGTTTTTGTTCCTGCATTTCACGCGCCGCACAAGCTTCGCAAGCAGCCGACATCGGCCTATGACCGCTATGCAATGCTCTGTCTTGTAACGCAAAAGGAAACAAAGCTCAGCGTGTCAAAGATGGAGCTCGAAATGCCTGAGCGTCCATACTCGGTCGAAACTCTGACAAGGCTGAACACTGAGCATCTAGATGACGAGATGTTTTTTGTAATGGGTGCAGATTCGTGGATGGAAATTACAACATGGCGCGAATGGGAAAAAGTGTTGTCGCTTACCAATCACATCGTCGTGACACGTCCCGGCGTTGAGATCAGTTTTTCGCACGTTACCGACGATATCAAACGAAGAATCGTCGATCGGCGAGATCCTATTGACGCAAAGACGCAAAGCAGCAAAGACGCAATGAATGATAATCATATTTTTATCACAAACTTAGTAAATATCGACGTTTCCGCGACCGACATTCGCCGTCGGATTCGCGAAAATGAACTCTCTTGGCATAAAGATGTGCCTGCTGACGTTGCAAATTACATCGAAAAATATCAGATTTATAACTAATGGAAGAAACACAGGAAAGATCGCTTCAACGCGAAGCAGTCAAAATTGACATCGCCGAAACGCCCACGCCTTTTGCCGAACTTGACCCCCAAGTACAACTCGCCGTTCGCTGCGCTGCCGATAAAAAGGCGTTCGATATGATCGCGATCGACCTGCGCTCGATAGCTAGTTTTACCGAATTTTTTATTATCGCCACCGCTGCTAATCAACGGCAGGTGCAGGCCATCGCCGACGAGATAAATGAACAGCTAAAGAAGCAGCTCGAGACAAGGCCTGTCCGCATCGAGGGTTATAAAACCGCCGAATGGGTGCTTCTCGATTATGGCGATTTCATCGTCCACATATTCAACCGCGAGGCGCGCGAATTTTACGATCTTGCCCGCCTCTGGCGCGACGCCCGCCGCGTCGAACTGCCTCAAGATCTCTAGCCGATGTGCCTCAATGACTGCTGATCACTGCCTCATTTTATCTGAGCGGATGCAAAACCTTAGTCTTGGTATCCGAGTAATATCGTTTCCCGTACTGCCTCAATTGTATTAAAGCGGACAGAAACCTTCCGTTCACAAGATAATACTTGAAGTACTTTGTGTATTCACAAAAGTTCATCAACGAGGAGACAAAGATGGCTAAAACATCATTAGTAAAACGAGCATTAGAAACGATCTACGAAACAGCTGCAGAGGTCGCCGGAGGAGCTTTGAAGGGTGCCGCCGCCGGTGCGATCGAAGGTGCGACACAAACTGCGGTAACCGCGGCAGGACTAAACAAGGCCGGTTCGGGTTCGACTCGAAAT
>JBKJJR010000113.1:0-6433 GCA_046597835.1 Pyrinomonadaceae bacterium | reverse complement strand
CAAAGCCGGAGCTTTATACCATTTTTCAAACAGTCGCTGTCGAGCCGAATAAGAACTATCGCTTGAGCTTTTGGGTTCGGACCGAAAATCTCAGGAGCTCGGGCGCGCCATTGCTCGAGATCGTAAACGCTAATGACGACAAGCCGATCGCGGCTTCAAAGGAGTTTGGAACCGGCACACACGATTGGGAACAATATGCCGTAAATGTTCGGACGCCGGAAAATTGCAGCGGAATCACGATACGAACAGCACGGGCATTCTGCGGCGAACAATGTCCGATCGCGGGAATATTTTGGTATGACGATTTTGAACTAAGTAAGCAGTGAACGCTCACAGGCCTATGTCCCGGTTAAACAAACTGGCATTTTTTCTTATCTGTACGATCATCGTTTTCACAACGATGGCGTATGGAACCGTGCATCAGCCGATACTGGCTCTGTTTTATTTTTTTATCGCGATCCTGCTTATTCTCTGGGCGATCGACTGTTTTCGAACGGGCAAATGTCGTTTTAGCGCCAGCCTGCTGCAATTGCCCTTATTGATGCTGGCCGCATATGGGTTGATCCAGATCGTTCCGTTTGGCAGCTATGATGAAGCGGGCGGCATTATCGACATTCCGCGAACGATCTCGATCGAGCCTTTTGCGACAAAGGTAACATCGCTGCACATCTTAGCGCTTGCCATATTTTTTTCCGCCGCCCTTGTGTATTTAGATAGTGCCAAGCGCCTTCGCAGGCTGGTGACATTCATAATCGTCTTTGGGTTCATTTATGCATTTTACGCAATACTTCAATCGGTGCTGAGCCCGACGAAGATCTATGGAATCTATGCTCCCCGTTATGCGATGCCCTTCGGTTCCTTTGTAAATAGACACGATTTCGCCGCATTGATAGAAATGGCGGTTTGCGTACCGCTGGGCCTTCTGTTCGTTGGGGCAGTAAAGCACGATAAGCGGCTGCTGTATGTTGTCGCCGTTACGCTCATGATCTCAGCACTTTTGTTAAGCGGTTCTCGCGGCGGGCTTGTAGCTCTGGCAGCGGAAATTATTCTGCTAATAATACTGACAACGGCAACTCAGGGAAGTAAACGCTTTGTACTCAAGGCGGCTCTGTCGCTACTATTGGCCGCAGCGGCTGTCGGCGGTGCGATCTTTGTCGGCGGCGATACGTCGCTTACCCGATTTGCGGATACCGCCGCCTCCGGTGATATTTCCTCGAACCGTTTTCACATCTGGGATGTTACGGTGAAAGTGATCAAACACAGCTTTCCCTTTGGTACTGGCCTAGGTGCGTACACCCAGGCCTACACGCAGTTTGATACGCTTTCGGGCCAAGACCTCGTGGAGCAGGCACATAACGACTACCTTCAAGTGCTGGCTGACGCCGGGCTGGCCGGTTTGATTTTGGGAACTCTGTTTCTATTCTGGTTTTTTCGCGAAGGGATTAGAAATACGCGACGTAACAATACATTTCGACGGGGCGTGGCGGTGGGCGCGTTTGCCGGCTGTTTCGCGATCCTTGTACACAGCCTGTTTGATTTCGTTCTGCATATAACTGCAATTTCAGTGATGTTTCTTTCTCTTATTGCTCTGCTTGTATCTTCCGGGCGGCGATTCGACGACGACATAACGGAATTTGACGGAACGCGATCACGTCGTTCGACCAACGTCAGTTCTCTTAGAAAGCCGTCAACGTCAGAATGATGCGCAAGCTTGTATTCAGGAGCTAGCTAGTCGCTGCAGACGGCCTAGCGATCCGGCCTACCAAACGGATCAACCACCAGATCACACCGTGAGCGACATATATCGCTGAAACGGCAAGCAGCGCATATTGCGAATAGAACCAGATCAGCATTGCAACGGCGGCTATTGCCATTACCAGGAAAAAGCCCTGGCGTCCTTTGCCCGCTGTTTTCATGCTGGTATATCGTACGGTTGAGACCATGAGGATCGCAAGCGCCGCGACGAGCGCAAACATCGCGTACGAATAATTGTGAGCCGCTTCACTTCCATGTGCGATCAGCGGCTGAGGAGAGAAATGAACGAGAGCAGCCAAAAGTCCTCCGGCAGGCGGAATGGGCAAACCTACGAAGGCCTTTTTATCCACCTTCGTAGCACCTTCGATAAGTTTGACAGGGCGTGTGGCCTGCAAGTTAAACCTTGCGAGCCGGAACGCTCCGCACATCAAATACGTAAACAGCAGAAACACCGCCAAATTGTGGCCAAATGTGTTCTCGGTGAAAGTATTTCCAAAGCCCCAAGCGTAAATAAGCGCCGTCGGTGCAATGCCGAACGTCAGCACATCGGCGAGCGAATCGAATTGTACGCCGATCTCGGTAGCCGTGTGCGTGGCTCTCGCAACGCGGCCGTCCACGGTGTCAAACAATATGGCGAGCCCGATCGCCAGCGCGGCACTATTAAAATATCCGGCGGCTAATTCTGGATTTGAGGCCGTCACTGCAAAACCGCGGATAGAATACAGGATCGCCAAATACCCCATCGCCACATTCGCTGCGGTGAACAGGGTCGGGATCACGTACAGCCCCTTCTTCAGCCCTCGATGAGGCGGTTTTGTTTCGTCGATTTCCATAGTACGAAAGTGGAAATGTGAAAAAGGGCAAAAGTGAAAAAGCTCCTGCACAAGCTACTTAACTTTTTCACGACTTCACTTTTACCCTTTTTTACTTTTGATCATTCCAATGATAGTTTCGCCGCCTTTTACGCGGTCGCCAACCTTTACAGCCAGCTCGACATTGCCTGGCATTAGGATGTCCGTTCGTGAGCTAAACTTGATGAGGCCGAATTTTTGACCGCGCTCTAAATTATCGCCCGATTCCGGCCAACAAACAATTCGGCGCGCCAGGATGCCGGCGATCTGCGTGCACGTGACCGTTAAGTCTGGGCCCTCGATAACGAGCGAATTTCGCTCATTTATCAGGCTCGCGTCATTGCTAGTTGCCGGCATCTTCTTGCCCTTTGTATAAGTGATACTGTTAATTGTTCCGCCGATCGGTGAACGATTTATGTGCACGTCTAATGGCGACAAAAAAACACTGACGAGCTTCGAGTGTTCCCCATCGTCAATCCTTGTCACGCGGCCGTCTGCCGCCGATACGATCAGGCCTTCGCCCGAAGGAGTGATACGGCGTGGATCGCGAAAAAAATAGGCCATGAACAAAGCGATGACCGCGAAAACGGCGCACGCCCACCAGACATGAAAAAATCCGAAACCCGAAGCAATTGCTAACGGTATCAGGACGAATGGGATTCCTTCTTTGACCATAAGAGCAAACGTCAATTCTACACAATTTGAGCATTATTTGTATCAAAAAAAGGCCCTCATTTTCATGAGAGCCAAAAGGAGGACCAACTTTTAGAACTGTTTCACCTGAGTGGATTATCTTTTGCAAAACTGTAAGCGCACCATGCGGCAATGAGGTGGATGACCCATCCGAATAGTCCGGCCGTGCCGATCCAGGAAAAGCCGGTCAGGATCAGCCATATTATGCCGATCAGGATACGTCCATTGTATATTTGGCCGAGTCCGGGAATGAGTAAACTTAAAATGCCTGCCAGTATAGGTTCTCGCATATCAATCATCGTCTCCGTTATTGAAATACGACAGGGAAATTTGTTTGTTTCAAAAAAACGATGCAAAAAAAGCCCGCCAATAATTTATTGACGGGCTTATGAGTTGTCGCAGTTTAATACAGTTGACTACTGCGGACTAGCGATGAAATCGGCGTCGGCCACATTATCCACGAGGCTTATGACGCGGCTCGGAGCATTGAACGTATAACGCTGCGAGTTGACGGTGACGACATAGGTCTCGCCGGTTCGCAGGCCGTCCAAGATAAAGTACCCAAATGATCCGGTCGTAGCGACAAGCGGTTCCATGAGCGAATTGCCAGTGATCACGACGCGTGCATTACGGATGCCGAGCCCGTCAGCCGTTGTTACGCGGCCGGATATTGACCCACTCGCTGCTGTATTGCCGATAAACTCTAGCCCCCAACCGCCGGCGATGCTGCCGACAACCGGTCCGGTGGAAAGGGTGTCGTCGCGCACATACAGGCTCCAGATGCCGTTTGGAATTGTCCCGACAAAATTGCCGCCGAATGTTTGTACGCCTGTGCCGCCCGTGGTGCTGCCGGGCAGATTATACGGGCCGGCAGGAGCGGGTGCAGGGAAGTTATTAACGGTTCCATACGACGTAGGCTCGTAATCGCTGGTCATCAACGGGCCGTTATCCGGAACAACCTGTCCCGCGAGGTCCGTAAAGTTCAACGTATCAGGTCCTTCGGCGACAGTGCCTCCGGCATTTGCCATAATGACAAATTTTTGCCCGCCGGGGCCGACCAGCAGGAAATCAGCATTATCCGGGATATTTGCCGACATATCGTAGAGCGTCAGCCGCATCGATCCGATGACGCCAAATGCTCCCGCGACGGTTATCGTGGACGGGAACGCGTTCGCGGCTCCACCTTGGTTGATAAAGATCTTATTCGGATTTAAGAACTGGGTCGCCGTGTCGTTGATCGTCAAGATCGCCGTTCCCGGGGTGCCGATATTTGAGCCGGTTAAAGAAAGGTTCACCGTCTCGTCGGATTCGATGATGCCGTCGCCGCAAAGCGGGATCGCAACTGTTTTCGACGTTTCGTTGGCGTTGAACGTTACTGACTGCGTCAGGCTAATATAATCGGGCCCAGACATTAACGGAGGCGAACAAGCTCCTCCACCGTTTGCCGTGCCGTTCGCGGTTGCGAATGTAACGGTGCTTGTTCCGGCGACATTTCCGGTTCTCAATATGGTGATGAACGCCGTTTGAGATTCATCCTCCATATATGTCGGCGAACTGAACTGGATCGACGGTGGCGGCGTCTGCGTCGTCGTTGCTGTTGGGGTTGCTGACGTCGTGGACGTCGCCGTACTCGAAGGAGTGAACGTCGGCGTCGATGTAGCAGTCTGTGTGCTCGATGGTGTAAACGTCGGCGTTGTCGTAGCCGTTTGCGTACTCGATGGCGTAAACGTCGGCGTTGTCGTAGCCGTTTGTGTATTAGATGGCGTGAATGTCGGTGTTGATGTCGCCGTTGATGTTCCCGAAGGCGTAAACGTCGGTGTTGTCGAAGGCGTTGCCGTATTAGTCAGCGTGGCCGTGGCCGTTACAGTAAACACCGGGGTTGCCGTCGCTGTTTCCGTGGCGGTGCCCGACGGCGTTGCTGTGCCTGTAGGACTCGGGTCCAGACAGTTGGGAATCGTCACAACAATTGTGTAGGGTACGAGTGCCGGAGCCGCGTTGATGGGCGGAAGCGGTGGACTAGGCGATGAACTTACGATCGGCTGATCGCCTTCGATGACCAGATTGTATGTCGCTCCGGCTGGTATGTTCACCGAGAAACTGACGGGTCCGCCTGGAACAGCGCTCCCGCCGGCATCGCCGCGATAGTTTGCGGCGCAAACGGCCCCCGTAGGATTGTAGGGCGCCGCATATATCGCGGGCAAGACACTTCCGGGACCGGTTACCGTCGTCGTAAATGTAAAATTCGTTGCGGTCGGATTGGTATTGGTGAACGGGATCACATCGTAGCGATAGGTATTGATGCCCGGTGGATATGCGACCACAAAAGGAGTAGGTTGTGGAGTACCGGTCGGGCTTCCCGTGGCCGTCGATGTAGGTGTCGGAGTAATGGTCGGCGTCGTAACGGGATAGAGCCCGAATGCTCCCGGACATCCCTTTATTGCGCACCCGGATCGTATGCTGTTTCGCAGCAGGCGATTGTCCCGTTGGAGATCGCCGGTCTGAAGAGCTCCTACTATCGGCGTGCCGAACGGAGTCGCTCCCACTGATGGTGCTGTCGGAGTGACAACATTGACCCGGCCATCAACAAGGGTAGAAGGCACGGTGCCGCCGTTAAACACAAAAACCACTCGTCCGCTGCCGCCGTTTCTCTCCCATGTCAGGGGAGATGTCGAGCCGATCGGACCGACGACGGCAAACTTCATCCTGAACAAAATGCCGGCACCTTCGAGCGGTGGCTGAGCAATAAACCATGCCACCTTTATCCTTCCAGATTGATAAGGGTTGACCGTCATTACACCAGACTGGCTGATCGTTCCAGTGATAAGCGGGCCTCCAAAAGACATCGTCGGCTGCGGCAATAAGACGGCCGGATCATACAAGATATCGCCCCCGTATGAAATGATGCCCTGGTTCGTGGTGTCTGTCACCAATATGTTAACGTCAATATCTGTTCCCGCCTGAGCGCTGATTGTATCAGCCGTGACTACCAACCCTTGCTGTACGGCATCATTGGCAGCGGGGTCTTGGGGCGGCGCGGGCAGATCCGATGCTGGCGGAGTTTCGGCAGGCACGCCATTTATAGTTACCGCGGGCATGCTGCGTGCTGACATAACAGACAAGCCGATACCCAGAGC
>JBKJJR010000112.1:0-4807 GCA_046597835.1 Pyrinomonadaceae bacterium | reverse complement strand
GGCGTCACGTAGCGTTCCACGGGCAGGCGCTTTTCGTAAAGCTTCGTGCGACATAATGACCATCGGCCAGTACCTGCAGCCGTACGAAAAGCGCCTGCCCGTGGAACGCTACGTGACGCCGGAAGAATTTGCCGAATGGAAAAAGATCGGCGAGGCGATGGGCTTCAAACACGTCGAATCGTCGCCGCTGACACGCAGTTCGTATCACGCAAGACAGCAGACTGAAAATGGCCAAAACGTCTCGTAAGTGCGCTATTATCTAGATTGTGATGAAAAAGCGTCTCAAATTTGTTGTGCTTTCGACATTTATTCTTGCCGGAATCTCGTTTTTTTGTGCCCACGAGCGGATTTCGGTAAAGGCAGCTGATCCGATATTGGATGAAATCTCAAGCTATCGAAACTGGAAGAACGTAACAAAAGAGCCAATCAAAGTTCACCCCGCGGAAGAATTGACTGATATCTCGGTAAAACCAAGCGGATTCACTATTGATGGAGCTCCCGGTGGCGGCTGAACATTCATCATTGATGGGATTTCCGGTCCGGAAAGCCAAGACGATGATCTTGTTTCCTTATTGTTCAAAGCCGGGCGAAAGGTTACATCGATATTCAAACGTCAGGATTCACAAAAGGTGGAAAATCGAACGAAACAAGAACCCACAATTTCAGCTGTGCATACCGCCGACC
Organism: Pyrinomonadaceae bacterium; assembly: GCA_046597835.1. Lineage (GTDB taxonomy): Bacteria > Acidobacteriota > Blastocatellia > Pyrinomonadales > Pyrinomonadaceae > OLB17. The sequence continues at coordinate 4,123 of JBKJJR010000112.1, read as the reverse complement.
GATCCTTGAGTCAGGGGGTCGTATATGCAAATGCTCTTGCGTATACAGAGGTAAAGAAGCAAAGACCTAACTTCCCAATCGGCTCGATTCTTGTTCGCGAGCGGCATGATGTCAGCACCGACGAAACTCCTGAAATGGTCATTGCGATGGTCAAACGAGCGAGTGGCTTTAGCGCCAAAACCAAGAATTGGGAGTTCTTCGTTCTAGATGGAAACGATCTGAAGTTGCGTTCCCGCGAAACAACAGGGTCGTGTGCGAATTGTCATGTACGGGCACAAAAAACCGATTGGGTATTTCTCGAGAATTTAAATGGACGCTGAATACATTATGAACGAAAACGAAAAACAAAATGCAATCGAAGTACTAAATAAGATCCTTGAGTTGGAACTGGCAGGCGTCGTGCGATACACGCATTACAGTTTAATGGTTTTTGGCTACAACCGAATTCCGATAGTTTCATGGCTCAAGAGCAATGGCGACGAATCACTTATGCACGCACAGAGGGCGGGCGAGTTTGTTACGATGCTCGGCGGACACCCGAGTTTGAAGATCGGCCCGCTGCTTGAAACCGAAAAACACGACATCGGCGACATACTGCGCGAGAGCCTCGGTCAAGAGACCACGACTCTCGCCGCGTATTATGAGTTGATGAAGGTGGCCGAGGGCAAGTCTGTCGCGCTTGAAGAATATGCTCGCGAGGTGATCCTGCTCGAGGAAACGCACCTCGACGAGGTCAACAAGATGCTTCGCAAGCCCGGTGAGATCGAGCCTTTCAAAGAATAGTCGCGTGAAAATCCTCGAGACCGACAGGCTAATTTTACGTGAAATGGACTCCGCAATTGATGCGGAGTTTATTTTTGAGCTGCTCAATACGCCCAAATTCTTAAAATATATTGGCGACCGTGGTGTGCGTTCGGTCGAGGAGGCAAGGCAGTTTATCGAGAATCGGTATCGAGCTAGTTATCAGGAACATGGCTTTGGGCTATATATTGTTGAACTGAAAAAGGACAGAACGCACGTCGGAGTGTGCGGGTTTGTTAAACGAGACCATTTTGAATTTCCTGATCTTGGCTTTGCGTTTCTGCCGGAGTTTGAAGGCAAAGGTTATGGATTTGAGTCGGCAAACTCAACCTTGGAATTTGGGCGTAAGGTGCTCGGTTTTTCGTGCGTATTGGCGATAACTTCTATAGACAATGACGTTTCGGGTAGGCTCCTCAAAAAGCTTGGTTTCACTTTTCAGGAGATAATAGAGCAGGGCGAGGAAAAGCTCAAACTCTACCAGGCGCGATGACACAGAAACCACGGGAAAACCAGCAACCAATATTTCCCGTGATTTCTGTGTCCTTGTAAGCAGACTTAAGTTATATACCCAGCGCTGCAAAACTCAATTCCGGCTCGTGGCTCTTGATCTAAGGTAACTGCACTGCTAACCCGCGAATCGGCTGTCTAGTGCCGATCGCTCCCAACATCGTGCCTGCTCCCGACATCAGATTGACCGACGCAAGCGACGATGTGCCGCAGCGGCGTCCATTTGAACGAGTTTGGCCGCTCTCGATCACCGCCATATATGCGACATTCGAGGAAGAAATGTCGAATTCTCCCACGGAATTAATGTTCGCTCCCAAGGGACCTATCGTATTCAAGGTTCCATTGTTGGGCGGCACCTGTGAGACAAGAATATTGAGGGCGGAATCCAGATCGAAGAGCGTCGTTCCAGTACCGGGATCGTTGTCAGGATTTGTATAAGCAGCGGCAATTACTGAGGGCGTAGCTCCAAAATTTACATCCGTCGCCGCGAATGCAAGTGAAGTGTCAACAAATACGATCGCACCCGTAACCGGATGTGCCCGGAGATTCTGACCCGTGTTGCTGACAATCCTGATGCGGTCGACAGTCGGATTAAAATCGAATCCGAAAGAATTCCCGCTCAGGGCGGGCGTAAACGGTCCCGACCCAACTTCCGTCGCCACACCAGATATAGTGTCGAGAACATAAATTCGGCTTGTGCTGCCCAGCCCGTAAAGCTGGCCATTTGCCGGACGGAAATCTATGGCCAATATAGCCTCATCAGCCTGAAGGCCTGAGATGCCGACCGATGACGTTATCGAGCATGCATTGTTGTCAGAGAAGCTAACGAGATCATTATTCACGGTAACCGCAAAGAGCGTCGCCGCAGAAATCGAGATCGCCGAAGCGAAAAAAAAGACGGCGAAAAAACCCATCACTGAGAGCAGAGAACGAAGACCTTTCGACCTTCCGTTGTGTTGTTTTGCAAAATACATAGAAATTTCCCCCTAAATAATATTTTTTGTTCGAGCTTGCTCGACGTAACATCACAGATCGCCGCAACTATCGCCGCAGCAAAAAATTAAATGTGCTTACAGATTCGCCGCTGTTGAGAATTTGGATTCAACATTTGGTGGGTTTTGCCTTTTTCTAGTCCAAAACTAATAATTAGTACAACAATGACTAAATACGGCCTCATCGCCGGTAACGGCCAGTTCCCTTTTCTTATTGTCGAAGGGGCGCGAAACGCGGGAGTTTCGCTCGCCGTTGTCGCGATCAAAGAAGAGACCGATCCGCTCATCAACGAGGTTGCAGACAATGTGATCTGGGTCGGGATCGGACAACTTGGAAAGATGATCTCGTTTTTCAAAGATCTAGGGGTCACGAAAGCGATCATGGCCGGGCAGGTCAAGCACGTCCAGATATTTTCGGGTGCGATGCCCGATCTGCGGATGGTAAAGATGCTTTGGAATTTACCTCGCCGCAATACCGACTCGTTGATTGGCGGTGTCGCAGCCGAAATGGCAAAGGAAGGCATAGAACTTATTGATTCTACATTCTTAATTCAGGACCAGCTTGCACCTGAAGGCGTCCTGACAAAGCGGAACCCGACCGACGCCGAGCGCGAAAATATCGAATATGGCCTACATATTACCGATGAGATCGCTCGGCTCGATCTCGGGCAAACGATCGTTGTCAGGGCAAAGGCTTGCGTCGCGATAGAGGCTATGGAAGGAACCGATGCGACGATCAAACGCGCAGGAGAGCTTGCTAAGGGCAAGCTGACCGTAATTAAAGTAGCCAAACCAGATCAGGATATGCGTTTCGATGTTCCCGTGGTCGGCCTGCCAACGATCGAAGCTATGATCGGCGCAGGTGCAACTTGTCTATCGATCACCGCCGACAAAACTCTCATCTTTGATCGCGAAGAAATGATTGAACTGGCGAACGCCAATAAAATTTGCATTGTCGGATCGATTCGGGAAACAAATCCTGTTTGACCTCCGTAACACATAAAGATTTTTCACCTAATAAAGATATCAGGAACACAGAGAAAACGATGAGAAAGAACTTTTTCGCATTTGTACTAATAACCACATTTCTTTTGCAGTCGGCACTTGCACAATCGGCTGTTAAGGTTACCCCCGTCGAACGCAAGATCGCGGAAGGAGTGACCGCTAAACAACTTAGCGATTATCTTTATTTCGTTGCGTCCGACGAAATGGAAGGCCGCGACACGCCTTCGCGGGGGCTCGACACGACCGCGAAATTCATAGGGATGAATCTCTCGAGCTGGGGTTTTAAACCGGCGGGCGACAACGGCACATTTTTCCAGAAGATCGCGATCAAGTCAGACGCTACCGACCCGGCAAGCAACACGCTTCGGATCAGCGGCCAGAATTTCGCCTACGGCGACGACTATTTTCGTTTGTCGGGTAACGGCTCGATGGACGCTCCATTAGTGTTTGTTCGCGACGGCTGGATGGTGAAAGGCAAAAATGTCGATGCATATAAAGGCGTCGATGTCCGCGGTAAGATCGTCGTCGTTTACGGTCAGGGTTTTCCTCGGGCAAGCAGCGCGACCAGTCTGCCCGCCGGCGTTACGCAGGCTGATCTAAAGGGGACAAAAGGCACGGATTGGGCAGATCCCTTGAGCTATGCCATGGGCAGCGGTGCGAAAGGTATTATATTGATCTCTTCGCCTCAGGCTCAGGGCGCATGGGCCCAGCTTAAAGGTTTTCTCGGCCGCAGCAATGCGTACCCGGAAAAGCTTCATGAGACACAGCCGGACTTCCCGGTGATGCTTGTTTCGAATAAAGTGGGCGATGCTCTGTTT
>JBKJJR010000224.1:0-4847 GCA_046597835.1 Pyrinomonadaceae bacterium | reverse complement strand
GACAGTTCCTCACGAAGGCTTTCGATCTCGGCGCCTTTGCGGCCAATGATGATGCCCGGACGCGAAGTATAGATAATAATTTTCAATCGGGCCGCGGCGCGTTCGATATCAATATGTGAAACGCCGCCGCCGGCAAACTTTTTCTTAAGATCGCGCTTCAGTTTCAGGTCTTCGGCCAGGAATTTTGCAAAATCCTGTTTCGCAAACCAGTGCGAGTGCCAATCTTTGTTATATCCGACCCTAAAGCCGTATGGATGAACTTTCTGTCCCATAAATTAAAACCTTTACTGTCTCTCGAGGTCCTCGTTAGTTTTTTCCATGACCTCATCAGCCGGTTTGGTCTCGTTCAAAGCCGCGGGCGTCTGGACGGATTCATTCTTTGCATCCGCAGTCTCCGCGTCCCCCTTGGCCTCCATCTCGGCCGTTTCGCTGACGGGCTCTGCTTCCCTTGCAGCTTCCTTTGCGTTCCGGACCGTTTGCTCCTCAAGCGTCTCCGAAGTAGCGCCAGAAGCCTGGTCGGCAGCAGCCATCATATCCTGGGCGGTCGGCTGAACCGGCGATTCGACTAATTCATCCGGCGCATTAACTATCGGCGTTTCGGCCTTTTCGGCTTTAGCTTTCTTGCCCTCAGCCTTCGGTTTTGCTTCCTTGGCGGCAGCCTTACCCGCGGCTTTTGCAGCTAGCTTTTTGCCGACCGGCCTGGTTGCCATGGACGCCTCGATCTGCAACTGTTTCTCGGTCTTAGCCTTTTCCTCGCTTGTAACCTGAATAGTAATGTGGCAATAGTGACGCCGCTCGCGATACGCACGCCCCTGCGGAGCCGGCCGCATCCTGCTGCGTCCTTTCGTGGGCCCGATATCAACAAAACAGGTCTTGATCCACAGATCGTCCGGATCGATCGCGATGTTGTCTTGCTCGGCTTTGTACGTCGCGTTCGCGATCGCAGAACTAAGGCACTGTGCGATGGGATCGGCCGCACGCTTGTCGGTAAATTTTAGGATCGACAACGCACGCGACACGTTAACACCGCGGATCAGATCGATCACAAGCCGCGCCTTACGAGGGCTGCCTTTTAGATATTTTGTTTTTGCTATCGCTTCCATAATCAGTTGTCGGTTGCAGGTTGTCGGTTGTCAGCAGGATTTCTCCGACAACTGACAACTGACTACCGGCTACTTCCTCTTAGCCATTTTCTCCGCTTTCGTTCCCGGATGCCCCTTAAACATTCTCGTTGGCGAGAATTCACCCAATTTATGGCCGACCATATTTTCAGTAACAAATACGGGAATATGGCGTTTGCCGTTGTGAACTCCAAAGGTCAAACCGACCATATCGGGCGTGATCGTCGAGCGGCGCGACCAGGTCTTGATCGCGGGCGGTTTCATCGCTCCGTCGGCAAGCCTTCGCAGCATCTTCTGAACGCTTAGATCGATAAACGGTCCTTTTTTTAATGAACGTGGCATCTGTCAATTTTGGATTTTGGATTCTGGATTTCGGATATAAATCCGCATTCCGCATTCCGCATTCCGCACTCCTATTTCCTTCTTCGGTCCTTCACGATCATATTGCTCGTGCGTTTATTTCGTCTCGTCTTGTACCCGCGGGTCGGCTGTCCCCAAGGGGTAACGGGATTGCGTCCGCCCGAAGTTTTACCTTCACCGCCGCCATGCGGATGATCGACCGGATTCATCGCAACGCCGCGAACTTTCGGCCGTCTGCCCATCCAACGTGAGCGGCCGGCCTTGCCAAGTGAAACATTTTCGTGCTCGGTGTTGCCAACCTGTCCGACCGTCGCCATGCAAACAACCGGAACCTTGCGAACCTCACCTGAAGGCATTCTAAGCTGAGCGTAATCGCCCTCTTTTGCAACGATCTGAGCGAAACCGCCGGCGGAGCGCACCATCTGTGCTCCTTTGCCCGGACGAAGCTCGATATTATGAACCTCAGTTCCGAGCGGAATATTCTTGATCGGCAAAGCGTTTCCCGGCAAAATGTCGGCCTCTTCGCCGCTCAGCAGCATTGTCCCGACCTTGATCCCAAGCGGTGCAATGATGTAACGCTTTTCACCGTCCAAATACGAAATCAAAGCAATGTGAGCCGATCGGTTCGGGTCATACTCGATCTGTGCAACGCGTCCCGGAATGCCGGTCTTATCCCGCTTGAAATCGATGATCCGGTAATGCCGCTTGTGTCCGCCCCCGCGACGGCGGATCGTGATACGGCCGTCACTGTTGCGGCCCGAAATTCTCTTCTTTGGCTCCAGCAGTGATTTTTCGGGTACCGCGTTCGGAGTCAACTCATCGCGGGTCAAGTACGTTTGATAACGCCTCGCCGGTGATGTCGGTTTTAATCTCTTGATTCCCATAATCTTCCAGTTGTCAGCAGTCGGTTGTCAGTGGCCAGTTTTTTTGTCTTTCTGACAACTGACCGCAGACAACTGACAACTGCTAAATTGCTTCCGCGTAATCAACCATCGGCTCGCCTTTTCTCAAAGTAACGTAGGCTTTCTTAAAGCCCGCCTTTCGCCCCTCGATGCGGCCGCGGCGTTTCATTTTGCCTTCGTAAGTGATCGTGCGAACCTGAGCGACCTTTACGTTAAAGATCTCTTCTACCGCACCCTTGATATCGATCTTTGTCGCCTTTTTGTCAACGCGAAACGTCAATACCTGTCCGGCCTTGCGGTCACTGTTCTCGTCAGTCGAATCTTCTTTAAGAATGACGCTTTTCTCAGTTACGACCGGCGATTTTAATATGTCCCAAACACCTGGTTTACTCATTTTCTGGTGCCTCCTCAGGAAGTTCTAACAAGGAATCTTCCTCGACTGCGGCTTCCTTTTTAGGAGCCTTTTCCGCTTTTGGCTTGGCTTCCTTTTTCTCTTTAGGCTGTTCTTCCGTCTTTGCCTCTTTCTTTGCTTTCGGCATTTCTTCCGCGACCTCGGCTTCTACCGGCTTCGCTTCTTTTTTTGCTTTCGGCTTGGCCTCAACCGCCTCTGTCTCTGCTACTGTTCCTGTCTCACGTTTTGGATCGAGCAAAGCGTTTAACTCTTCGACAGCAGCTTTCGAGATCAAAAGCTTTTCGTGATAGATAATGTCGTAAATGTTCAGCCCAAAACTGTTGGTGACCTTGGTTTTCTCAACATTTCGAGAAGAAAGGATCAGATTGAGGTTATCCAGTGAATCAATAATGAGTGTCTTAGCAGGCTTTTTCGTGTTTTCCGAAAGGCCAAGCGTTTTGATCGCCCCCAAAAACTCACTCGTCTTTGGATTCTTGAACTCAAATCCGTCGATAACGATCAAGTTACCCTCGCGTAATCTTTCCGACAGCGCGGAACGCAGAGCACCGCGGCGCATCTTCTTCGGCATCTGGTAAGACCAGTCGCGCGGCTGAGGCCCGTGAACGTTGCCGCCGCCCTTCCACAGAGGCGAGCGAAGCGGCGCTATACGCGCACGGCCCGTTCCCTTCTGCTTCCAAAGCTTACGGCCCGAGCCGGAAACATTTCCGCGAGTCTTGGTCGCTGAAGTTCCCTGCCGTCCGTTGGCCTGAAAATTCATCACAGCCGAATGGATCAGTGATTCGTTCAACTCGACGCCAAAAACGGCATCGGACAATTCAACGTCACCGACCTCTTTATTCTTCAAATTGCGAACCTTTACGGTAGGCATAATCTCAACTCCGTTTATGACTTCTTGACGACCACGAGTCCGCCGTTAGGCCCGGGCACCGCGCCGCGAACCATTAAAAGATTGTTATCCACATCGACCTTGGCGACCGTCAGATTTTGGACTGTCACACGGGCATCGCCCATATGTCCCGACGAACGCGTACCCTTAATAACACGCGAAGGATACGCCGACTGCCCGATCGAACCCGGTGCGCGGACGTTCATCGAACCGTGCGATTCGGGGCCACGCTGAAAGTTGTGACGTTTGATCGTACCCGCAAATCCGCGTCCTTTAGATTTACCGATGACATCGATCTTGTCCCCGTCCGCAAACAAGTCAACCTTGACCTGATCGCCGACCGCAGCATCGACCTCGTCCACCTGACGAATTTCCTTCAAAACACGCGTCGGAGGTGTTCCGGCGCCTGTTTTTTCAAAATGCCCGCGAAGCGGCTTCGTCACGTTCTTGAGACGAATAGGCTTGTCTTCAACAAATCCGAGCTGAACGGCATTGTAACCGTCACGCCCCGCCGCGCTCTTTGTCTGGATTACAACGCATGGCCCCGCTTTAATGACCGTAACCGGCGTTACCGTGCCATCTTCAGCAAAGAGCTGCGTCATTCCGACTTTTCTACCAATGATTCCACTAATCATATATTTGTCCGGCAACCTTTAGTTTGCCGCGCTCCAACAAACCGAAATTTGTTGGCGTTTAATTTTTACCAAACGCTTTGATCTCGACATCCACGCCGGCCGGCAGATCTAATTTCATCAACGCATCTACGGTTTCGGCAGTCGGGTCCAGAATATCCATCAAACGCTTGTGCGTTCTGATCTCAAACTGTTCACGCGACTTCTTATCAACGTGCGGCGACCTGAGGACCGTCCACTTATTTTTAATGGTCGGGAGGGGAATCGGCCCCGCGATCCTTGCCCCTGTTCTCTTTGCCGTGTCAACGATCTCCGTGGTGGACTGGTCCAAAACGCGGTGATCATAAGCCTTCAATTTGATGCGGATCTTTTCGTTTAACATATTCCTATTCCACTACTTCTGAAACGGTTCCAGCCCCGACTGTTCGGCCGCCTTCGCGGATGGCGAAGCGTAATCCTTTCTCCATGGCGATCGGGGCGATCAGCTCGATCTCCATCTGGATGTTGTCGCCCGGCATGACCATTTCGACTCCG
>JBKJJR010000205.1:0-2986 GCA_046597835.1 Pyrinomonadaceae bacterium | reverse complement strand
TCAGGTTTTCCGACGATGACGAAACGCAGATTCTTCATGTACTTATTTGCGACGGCCTGGACATCCGCAGGTTTTACTTTCCGCATGCGGTCGAGGAATTCTAACGAATTTCGCCATCCGCCGCCCAAGATCTCGTATTGTGCGAGTTCGGCGGCCTGTGCTGCGTTGGTTTCCTGTTTAAGATAATAGGTTGTCAAAAAGAAACCGGCCATTCGGGCGATGGTTTCCTTATCGATCTCGCCCTGCTTTAATTTTCGGATCTCGCTAAGCATTACTTTCACCGCCTCGTTCGGATTAACAGACGAAACTGAGATCTCGCCGGTATTCGCTGAAAGGTCGCCTATCGAAGCGTCGGGAGCATAGGATAGATTTCGTTTTACCCGTACTTCCTGGAAAACTTGTGACTGCAGGATCGTGATCGCGGTCCGCATGGCATAATAATCGGGATCTCTGATCGAGGGCGCAGCGAAGACGCCTTTGACATATTCGGTTTGCAAAGATCTCGGCATAATATCCACACTTGATTTTTCGAAATTTAGCGGCGGAATCGGTAAATTTTTGTAATCTCCGCGCGGTAGCTTGCCAAAAGTCGCAGCGATACGCGTTTGCAAGACCGCAGGATCAACGTCGCCAACGACCACCAGCAGCATGCGCGAAGTCTGCAGCAGTTGGACGTGGTAGGCGGCAAGATCGGAGGCTTTGAATTTTGTAATATTTTCGATAGTTCCGTCAGGAGAGTTGGTGTATGGATGGCCGGCGTAGATGATCTTGTCATTCAGAGAATCCAAAGCCCCTTCGGGCACGTCCGCCTGGGATCTCAACCCCGCGACCGTGACTTCCCTTAACCGCTCCACGTCATCCGGAGCAAATGTTGGGTTGATTGCAACGTCAGCAAACATCTGCCAAGAGGTTTCAAAACTCTGCTTTGTGGATATAAGTGACAAACCACTGAAATCGTAATTCGAGCCGGCCGAGATCACTGTTCCCATGCTCGCCGTTAGCGTGCGCAATTTTTGTCTCGGGTAAGCTTTGCCGGCTTCCGTCGCAACCCTAAGTGTAAAGCCTTCAATGCCGGCGTTCTCGCTCGTTGTATTTCTCACGCCGCCTCTAAAGAAAAGTCCCGCGGCAACGGTGGGCGTCCCCGGACGGCGTTTGACGAGGACCTTCATTCCATTGATGTCGAATTCTGACACCTGGCTTTTCGCCTCCACTGATTGAGCCAAGGCAACATAGAGTGGCGATAAAACAAGGGTAAATACCAGCAGAACTCGGATAAGGTTTTTTTGCGACTGTGCGGTCATTACTGTTTGCCTCCGACAAGGTCTGCGGGCGTGAAATTTGCCATTCCCTGCTGCTCCGGCGAGATCAAGGCGATGCCGACGTGCGGCTTGTTCTGAATGTAAGTCTTAATGTATCGCGAAATGTCGGAGCGCGTGATGGCACGCAGATTTTTGTGATAGCCGCGATAGTAATCAACGCCCGTCGTTGACCACCAAAAGCTGATCGTGTGTGTGTAGTCGCTCAGCTTTTCGCGGCGGAAAAGATCCTCGGCCTCGAAGAGCGTCTTTGAGTTTTCGAGCTCGGTGTCGGTGAAATAAGCAGGATCGGTAAACATGTTGATCTCGGCATATAAGGCTTTCACTGCCGTTTTTGCTTTTTCGGGTGCGACTGCAAGAGTGACGCGGATCGGGCCGACGTTCTTCTGCGTGTAATAATGCACACTTGCTGAAAGAGCTAATCCACTGTCGAACATTGCACGCTGAAAGCGTGAATCGGGCTGCTCTACGATGTTCGAGAAAACGTCGGCGGCATAGGTCGCGGCGTCGTCTTTGCCGATCGAGGGGCCTTGCCAGCCGATCTGAATGATCACGTTTTCGACAGGTTGGGTTATGATCGCACCTTCGCTTTTTGTAAGCGGCGGATGCTCGACGAGCGGAAATCTAACAAACGGGTCCTCAGACCCCTGCCAGTCGCCGAACAACTGCTCGGAAAGCTTGAAAACATTCTGGGGATCAACGTCGCCGGTAACGATGAGAGCTGCATTGTTCGGAACATAGTAGCGCGACTGGATAAGCCGCATTTGTTCTGTAGTCGCCGCGCTCACCGTCTCACGCGTTCCGCCGGGACTCTTTCGAGAGGGATATTTGTAGAACAATTTATCGTGCAAAGCCCTGTCGAGAAAATAGCCGGGCTGCGACATGTTTCGGTCTAGCTCGCTCAGCACAACGGTTTTTTCGCTGGCGAATTCTTCGGAGTCAAAATTAGGGAAACGCGCGGAATCCTTTAGAAATTTCATCGCGGTCAGCAGATGTGGCGAGGTCGTTGTGAAGTAGTAATTAACAACTTCCTCGTGCGTCTCGGCGTTGTTAACGATGCCGATCTCGTCGACCTCATTCAGGTAACTCGTGTCGCCGATCGATGATCTCAACTTTAGGGCAGGCGAGCACATCTGCTGTCCATACGCGTTGAGCGGCCCGTTCGTCATGGCGGATACACATTGAGCAAGAAGCCTAGCGGTGTTCGGTTTGAAGAACATGTGCTCGTACAGATGCGAAAGGCCATTTAGCTCGGGCGGCTCGGTAAATGAACCGTTGCGAACGGCCAACTCGATCGTTACAAGGGGCACGGAGGAGTCGGCCAAAACAATGACCTGTAGTCCATTGGCGAGCGTCTTAGTAATGAACGGTATCTCATATGCCGGCTGCTGCTTGACCGCCGAGGTGGCCGACTGGGCGATCGCGACGGGGCGATTCTGAGGACGACTCCCAAAAGGCAGAAATGATAATATCAGAAAGAATAAGGCGAATATTTTTTTCATAAAGTCTTGGCCTAGATACAATGTAACACAGGGAGAAATACAAGATGGAACGAGATAATTTGATGCACGGCGCCCGCACGGCGTTGAATACGGATATGGACATTCGCGCCTGGGCCGAGAATTTTCTAAAGGATAAAGCCCGCGTTGAAAATAAGCAGATGAACGAGG
>JBKJJR010000110.1:0-3623 GCA_046597835.1 Pyrinomonadaceae bacterium | reverse complement strand
GTGACATTTCCAAAGAGCGTAAAACCGTGCCGTATATCGAATGACGATCTGCCGTATTCGCCGGTAAAATCATATGCATAAGCCGGGTTGCTGGCGCCGCCATCGGTGTCGCTACCGGCGAATCCGAGTCGGTAATTGCCGGACATCGAAAATTTCTGGCTAAAGGTAGTGCGAAAATTTACGATCATCTGCTTTTTCACGACAGTTCCGCTCGAATCGTATTCGTTGATATTACCCAGTGTGGAGTCAGGACGAAGCGCGGCTAAACAATTGACCTGCAGAGGGCAAACGGGAGCGTTCACATTTACCGATCTAAGCTGATGAAGAGTTTTCGAGATAATAAAATATGTCGTGAGAGTGGTTTTCAATTGTACCGGTAGTTGGCGCTCGATGCCGAACGCGGCCTGCATTGTGTATGGCGACTGCAAAACGGGCGAGACTTGCCGAATCGTGCTAGAAGCGGGCAACACGGCAAGGATCTGCTGCGCGGTCGGAACGTTTGTTACGCCGCCGAGTGTGAAAACCGGCTGTGCAAGTAGGGCAATCGCCGCCGCTTTGCGGATGGGGTCGGTTTCGTTTGCGCTAACCAATAAGTTGAGTTGGGTTACACCATCAAAACGATCCGCCTGAAGCGTGAAGTTCTCGCTGAAACGGTCATAAAAAATACCGGCGCCGCCGCGAAAAACAGTTTTCGGTGCTCTTGCTCCACCCGCTCCGGGCGAATAGGCAAACCCGAATCTCGGGGCAAAATTAAATTTGCTGATGATGTTTGTTTGATTTTCGTAACGCAACCCATAACTCAGCACCAACGCCGGACTGATACGCCAGTCATCCGTGACATATAACCCTGCTTCATATTGAGAAACGCTGGCAAGCGGGTCGCCTGTCGTGATCGAAAATTGAGTTGGGTTGAAGTTATAGCGCGGATCTATCGTACCAAGCAGGTTGTTGCGATACTGATCGATCGACGTCATGCCGGGAACGAGCACTACACACGTCGGACTGACGGGAAAACAATTTGCAGGATCGCGAACCTCGGCAATGCCGGGAAAGACAAAACTTCCGCCATAATTATTCTCTGACCTGTCTGTCAGTCTTACATTGCGAAGCTTGATGCCAAATTTAACTGAATGTGCCGATTTCTTTCCGAGCGATGTACTTGTAAAGTTATTAATTTCCCACGTTCTGTTGTGGTTATAACTCAGCCCGATCTGCGCTCCGCCGCCGATGAACGAAGATGTTACGTTGACCGTCGGAACGGTATTATCACCTTTTTGGTCACGATTGGCCTGACTGAACTCAAAACGTGTCTCATTCACCGTTTTCGGATTGATGATCATCGTCTCGGTAAGTCGGATCTCATTTTCGCGGCTGGTTGTCTTGTATATCCGCGTGGGCAGCGATGTGTCGCCTATTCCCTGATTATTCGAACTCGAACCGGTAAAACTGTATCTTACGACCAGTGTGTTCTTATCGTTAATTGCGAGATCAAATCGCGGTGAGAGTGAAAATCGCTTTGTCGGCTGGCGTACGTCGCGTCTGAAGTTGACTATGTTGAGTGACGGGTCGAGGATCTGGGCGTTAATAATCGCGTTGGTATCGTTATCGCGATTGTTAACTTCGAGTGAGAATGACGACTTCCCTTTTTGAACCGGCCCAGATATGTTCACGCCGAAATTTCTTGACTGGGTCGGAGCACGGTTAGACGCGAACGGGTTGCGCGAGTTAAGGCTCTCGTCATTAAAACTGCCAAATAGCGCACCGCGAAATTTATCACTTCCCGGTTTTGTCAGTATCTCGATACGGCCAAATCCAAGCCGGTCGAACTCAGCGGAAAATGGATTTTGATTTATGCGAATTTCGCGGATCGAATCCTTTGACGGAAGCTGTCCGCCGGTGAATCCGTCAATGTAGATCTGCCCGCCGTTAGGCCCGGCCGCTGAGCCTGCGAGTGCCTGCAATGCCGCCTGAAGCTCGTCAGGGTCATCCGGCAAGGCGTCAAGGTCTTTGCCCTTGATGATCGTTGCGTTTGCGTTGTTGTCGGCCTCGTTCGAAACCGTATTCTCGTTGGATACATCGACGCTTTCCTCAACTCCGGCAACCGTCAGGACAACAATAAGCTCACTTTTCGCTCCCGCAGAAACAGTAATTTCAGAATTTTCGTAAAAAGCAAACTTTGGTGCGATCGCCTTGACTGTGTATTTACCCGGCGTCAGGGCGGCGATCGAATATTCGCCGCGGGAATTCGTGACAGCCTCTTTTTGCGCGCCGTCGGCTGAAACGACCGTTACTGTAGTCCCCGGAACCACTGCGCCAAGGCTGTCCGTCACCTGTCCGGCTATGCTGCCCGTCGTCTGTGAAAACACAGCCACGGACGAAACCAATGATATTAAAAATAGAAGAAGAACTGACCTTATTAATTGCATGATATTAACCCTGCTAGAGATAGGCTGATAGTGGATGTGTCCGAAATGACTATAAAAAAATTAGAAGCCGCCGCCATCGAGTCCTGGAATGGTAAATCCGCCCTGAACGCCCTGTCCCCGGTTTGCTGCCGGTGATGCCATCTGCTTACGGATAAACGGTTCTATACCGGCAATTAGTTTTATTGCTTTTATATGGTCGCCAACCAAAGTCGTCGGGCCGGAAACCAGTATCAGAAGGCCTATTTGTTCACCAGGCTTAAGCTCCGCTACCGTTATGTTCGGAAGCCGCTCAAGCATTTCGTTAGTTCCTCCGCCTCTCGCACCTCCGCTCATCATCACGCGGCCTTGACCTCCCTGTCCCAGAGGGGGCTGTGCGTTTTGTTGCCCCTGACCTGCACTTGGCGGCCTGACGCCGCCGTTGGATCTTCCCATTGCCATGCGCTCGGCGATCTCAGCCGGAAAGCGTTTCATCATGACCGCGCCGTTCAACGCAACAGTTATCTCCTTACCTTTGCCATCTTTAATAACGACCTCATTCTTGGCCGTATCAACGGACTTGATCGTACCGGGCATCTGGATAAATGTTCCTGTCACAATGGCTTCCGCGAGCAATGTTGTACCGTCATCACCTTTATTACCGAGGGCGCTTATCTGGTCTCCAGCTTTTATTTCCGCAAGAGTGCCAATTCGAGCATCCGAAAACATAACTGAATCTCCAAAATAGCGAAGTATTTTCACATCTTGTTTCAGAGTAACGGTTATCACAGCCCTGCTCATCGAACCAGAAATCTCAACCGTTATCTGATTGGCCGCAGCATTGACGCTCGCGACTTTGCCAGAAATCCCCCGTGTCTTCCACTGGTCGCTCTCTTTTGCCTGCCTTTGGGCAATGTCAGCTTTGGTGACGAAATAGACGGTTCGCGCATTCATCGATCTGCCGTCGGGAGCCAAAAGCGCGGATACGGTCACTTTATCGCCAATACTAATATCTTTCAGCGCGCCGGGCATCGCCGTCGCCAGATTGAATTCGTTCGCCGACGCGCGGTTGAACGAGGTCTTTTCTGTCAACATGACCTCAGCCGGTCCCGCTTTTGTGGTGATAACGATCGATCCCGCGTTCAGGGCCGCTATGTCGCCCGCAAAATACGACGGCTTGATCGCCGCGTCAGGCGTTTGGCCAAAGACACCGGCAACCAT
>JBKJJR010000044.1:0-5144 GCA_046597835.1 Pyrinomonadaceae bacterium | reverse complement strand
GCTCCAGCGAACGAGCCACGGACTGTTGGGCAAAAAATCCTGTTTATAGTGCGTGCTGAAATAGTTTTCCGGTATCTTTACCATGACGACGGCGATCGCGGCAAAGCTCAGAACGAGGGAAATTAAAAACAATCCTAAACCAACCAGCAGTTCGTTCAACGTCAGCGACGACCAAAATTGAGATAACCGTTGCATTATTTGCCTTGTATGCCGTCTTCCATCTCCATCAGCCTAGCACGGATGAACAGGAACCGTTGTAGCATTGTCCAAAGGGATCCAAAGGCCAAAACGACAAGCACCTGCGGCATCCGGTTGAACAAAAAGAAATCCGAATTCCAGTCCCAAGTCGAAAGAGCGCCAATGATCAGCAAAACGATGCGCTCAGGCCGCTGAAGAAAACCAATGTTCGCTTTCACGCCTAAGCCTTCGCTCCGCGCGGTAGTGTAGCTCACCATCACCGAACAGATCATGCCCATTCCTGCTAGTATCACGTTCAACAGCGAATGCTGCGGCAAGTCCCGGCTGTAAAATATCATGATGCCGAAAAACACCGTCATATCCGACAGCCGGTCTAGCGACGAATCCAAAAAACTGCCGTATTTCGTTGCCCTGCCGGTCAATCTGGCAACGCCGCCGTCGAGCATGTCAAACAGGTTTGCAACGATCAGGACAACCCCGGCCCAGAAAAATTCTCCAAGAGCAAACAGCACCGCGCAGCCCATGTTGATCGTTACGCCGATCGTCGTAAGGATGTTGGGCCGGACCCCGGCAGACGACAAAGCCCGCACCATCGCGTCGATGATACGCATTGCTCCGCGGCCTATTTCTGCTCCCAGCATAGTTGTCGGTTGCCGGTTGCCGGTTGCCGGTTGGACAGCGACTCTTGCCACTGACAACTGACTACTGACAACTGACTACTGCTCATGTATCGTCGTGAGCCGGCTGATCTCAAAATTGCGCGAGCC
The DNA here is from genome assembly GCA_046597835.1 of Pyrinomonadaceae bacterium. GTDB lineage: Bacteria > Acidobacteriota > Blastocatellia > Pyrinomonadales > Pyrinomonadaceae > OLB17. The sequence continues at coordinate 4,179 of JBKJJR010000044.1, read as the reverse complement.
GGTCGGTGTTTTTACTTTTACTTCGTCGCCTTCTTTTTTACCCATTAATGCCTGCCCAATTGGCGAGACTGTCGAGATCAGGCCATTGTCCGGATCGCTCTCTTCCGAAGTTACCAACTTGTAGGTCACCTTTTCCTCGCGATCGGTATCGAAAAGGATGACGGTTGAGCCATAAGCAACGCTGTCGGTCGGGATCTTCGTAAGATCAATTTCCTCGACCTCCGTCAGACGCTGCCGCACTTGCGCGATGCGCGCCTGCACCATCGACTGGCGCTCCATTGCGGCCTTGTATTCTGCATTTTCGCGCAGATCCCCGAATTCGCGCGCCTTTTGAATTTCTTTGGGCAGCGTGGAATGAAGTTCTTCCTGCAGCTTGTGGAGTTCGTCCTTTAGTTTTTGTATTACAGCTTGCATATATGTTCAGTCACGCAGATCAGATAATCCGTTACAAGTGAGCCCTTCGCGTTTCGCCATTTCTGGATTCCCCCGTTCTGGTCTCCCTCGGCGCCGCGAACGAGATGCCGATGTCGCGCGCAGTGCGGACAAGCTGGCTGTCAAGCGGAACCGTCTTGATATTAGCGCATGCTTCGCTAAGCGGCACCGTTATGATATTTTCCGCCTGCAAAGCGACCATCTTGCCGGTCTCGCCGCTCGCGAGTGCTCGAACCGCACACGCCCCAAAATTTGTCCCTAATACGCGGTCAAAAGCATTTGGGCTGCCGCCGCGCTGCAGGTGGCCGAGCACGACGCAACGCGATTCTTTGCCGGTCATTTCCTCGACGCACTGTCTGATGTAGGGGCCGACGCCGCCCAGTCGTGTTTGCTCGGCGTCCTGATAAATCTCCGATTTCCCAACCTCGACTGACCCTTCCGCGACGACGATATTTGTGAACCGTGAGCCGCTTGTCTCGCGTTCCTGAACCTTTCGGGCGATCGCATCGAACGAGAACGGAATCTCGGGTATCAAAATTATATCCGCGCTGCCCGCTAATCCCGCATGCAACGCGATCCATCCCGTGTTTCGCCCCATCACCTCGAGGATCATGACACGGTCATGAGATGCGGCGGTCGTATGCAGCCGGTCGAGAGCCTCAGTCGCAATGTCGATCGCGGTCATAAATCCGAACGTGAGTTCGGTCGCCGCAAGATCATTATCGATCGTTTTCGGCACCCCGATGATCGGAAATCCGCGTTTATGGAACTGCTCGGCGATCGCAAGCGTCCCTTCGCCGCCGATCACGACGAGAGCCTCGATCTCGAGGATATCAATATTCGCAAGCGCCTCGCCTATTGGCAATTCGCGAAAGACCTGTTTGCCGTCAACCTTTTTGACAAAGCTGCCGCGGTTTCGGGTGCCGAGTATCGTGCCGCCGCGCGGTAATATTCCGCTTACGCTTTTGACCGTGAGTTTTCTGGTGTGCGTTTCACCGAGAATGCCTTCAAAGCTGTCCTCGATCCCGATACAGCTCATCCCAAACTCGCCTATCGCGGTCCTCACAACCGCCCGGATCGCTGCATTTAACCCCGGAGCATCGCCGCCGCCAGTCAGAATACCTATCTGCTTATACATCGGTCAATTCTCTAGCCCGACCCGACGATTCATCGTGATCAGACTGCTTGCCTGCGGCATCGTTTCGATAGCTTTCAATATTTGCGGGTCAGTTTCAAGTAATACCTGCACGCCGGCTTCGGTCGAATAGTTGGCGGTGGCGAGTTCTTGGCGAAGGCGCATCCTGGCGTGATCGCTCTGTGAAGAAACATTCTGAGCGGTCAATCCATTAGTGCTGTCGGCTGCGGCAAACGTGCGGAATACGTCAAACAACTTATCAGTCACGGCAAACTCCTGCGGCTGGACCGCCATTTTGAACGTCTGTTTTTCGGCCTTGTACGATTCAAAACCCGCGACCTTTCCGGCAACAAGCTGCCGGACAAAAAAGAACGCGGCTTCGTTGATCCTGGAACGCAAAGGCGTGCCAGTCGGCGTTTCGATCTTAACGTCCGGCTCTATGCCGCGCCCGCCGTATAGAACTCGTCCGTTCGCCGTCGTCACCGGAACTCCGGCGGGCTTCGGCTTTACGTCAACCTCAGCGTTTTCGGGGTTATCTTCGCCGTGCGTGTAATAATCGTAGATCGAGCCGTTGGAATAATCGCGCTGCAGCGAACGGCCGAACGGCGTGTAATACCGCGCCGTCGTCAACGTGATGCCTGTGCCGTATGGCAGACGAAACACTCGCTGGACCAGCCCTTTGCCAAAACTGTCGGTGCCGACGATCACGCCGCGATCATAATCCTGTATCGCACCCGCAACAATCTCCGACGCCGACGCCGAACCACCGTTTATCATTATCACCAAAGGCACGTTCTCAGGGCTTGCGCCATTTGTTTTAAGCTCGCGTGCCTGTTCGCCTCCTGCACCCTTAACCGACACAACTGTCTGGCCGGCAGGAATGAATTTACTCGTAACAGCAATTGCCTGCTCCAAAATGCCGCCCGGATTGCCCCGCAGATCGAGGATGAGGCTTTTCATTCCTTTTTTCTTGAGGTCGTCCATGGCCATCGACAATTCCTCGCCGGTCGTCTGCTGAAATCCGCCTGTTAGTCCGACATAACCGATCGAATTGGGCAGCATAAAGTAATTCCGGATCGACGGCAGCGGCACTCCGCCGCGAACGATCTCAAAATCGAGCGGAGCCGCGTTCCCGACGCGTTCGATCTGGATCTTTACTTTTGTTCCGCGTTCGCCTCGAACATTTTTCGAGACCTCGCCCGCCGACCAATCCTTTGCGTCTTTGCCCTCGACCGTAAAAAACCTGTCGCCGTACCGAAGCCCGGCTTTGTCAGCCGGCGTATTCGGTATGATCGACTGCACATAAACGCCGTTGCGGTGCTGAAGTATCGAAACCCCGATGCCGTAAAATTGCGACGACTGTTCTTCGTCAAGTTTCCGCAATTCTTCGCGAGAAAAGAACGAAGAATGCGGGTCGAGCGTCCACAACATGCTCTGCATCGCGCTGTCCGTTACTTTCTCAGCGTTAATCGCGCCCGCATAGCTTTCGTTGATGAGGTTAAATGCCTCCTTATAGTCCGCTAAAACCCTAGCAGGCGTGATCCCGCCGTCAGCGGAAGTTCGTTCCGGCAACCTGCCAAAAAGCCCGCCAACCACAGTGCCGATCCCAACCAAAACCAACGAAAACAATGCAAATCGTCTATTCATAAACACCTAACCGCTCACTACCAATATACCATATACGCCGTTTCGCCGAATTACGCCCTCGCAGTTCCCGCCTGGGCCGCACCACCCAAAACACGCCCCATGCAACCTTTAAGGTAATTAGCCTCTTTGAAAATTCAGAAGTTTTTCCTTTGTGTTCTCTGTGTCTTCAACTCCGTGAACTTTGTGTTTAGGAGAATTTTCAGCACAAGGGACGCAAAGGGAAGACGCAAAGGTCACAGAGAATTTCAATCTAAACCACTACCACCTTAGATGATAAATTTACTTTTCCGTCGCAAAAATTTACCATTATCTTCTTGTCTTATGAAACCTGAAGTTTCCATCGTGATCCCTGCTTACAACGAAAGCGAACGCATCGTCGCGCCGCTGAACACTATCCTCGAATTTATTTCCGGATCGGGACAAAACGCCGAAGTGATCGTCGTAGATGACGGTTCCTCGGACGACACCGCATCAATTGCCGAGCAGGCCTTTTCGGCGATGCCAAATATCCGGTCCAACGTCATCAGATACGAAAAAAACCGCGGGAAAGGTTTCGCAGTCAAGACCGGCCTGCTGGCGGCCGGTGCGGATGTCGCGCTCTTTAGCGACGCCGACCTCTCGACGCCGATCGGCGAAATGTCAAAGCTTGTCGATCCGATCATCGCCAACGACTGTGATGTCGCCTTTGGTTCGCGGGCTCTCGATCGTAGTCTGATCGGCACGCATCAGCCATGGCGCCGCGAACAGGGCGGCCGCGTAATGAACTTCATAATTCGCACAATGTCCGGCCTGCCGTTCGCCGACACGCAGTGTGGATTCAAAGCTTTTAATTTGGTAAAGTTCCGCCCGCTGCTGGACGTCATGAAGATCGACCGCTTCGGCTTCGATGTCGAATTCCTATTCGTCGCAAACCATCACAAACTTCGATTAAAAGAAATTCCCGTCCGCTGGAACGACGTCGAAGG
>JBKJJR010000248.1:0-3641 GCA_046597835.1 Pyrinomonadaceae bacterium | reverse complement strand
TATGAAATTTCTTGAGCTACTTGCCGATTCCAGGTTGCGCGCCCCGCCCGTGGATAAGGCCCGTCACCCGTCCAATCGTGCTCGAAATACAACCCGAGGTTAAGCATCGCCTGATCTCGGGCGGCGATCCTCGACGTCATAAATGACGGGTCGTAAAGTGAAACGAGCGTCGCCATGGCTTCGGCTGTTCTAAGCTTTTCGGTGCTGCGTTTCACGCTTGCAGAGACCTCCGCCATAGAGGCGACCAAAGCATCCCATTCATTGCCATATGATGCAGCGAATGTCTCTAAACCGGCGCCGTGACTGGCTTCAAAATCCTGAAAAAAATCTATTTGGTTCGAAACGATGATCCGGCGGTTCGCATTAGAATTCTGCTGGGCAAAGTTGACGATCTCATCGCTCGTGTATTGAATGCCGTCATCACCGTCGCGCCCAAAGACCCCGATGACCGGAAAAGGGTAGCGGGTTTGAAAGCCGCCATTTGTTTCCGCATACGCGAGGTTTTGCAGCGGCTGATAGCCTTCCGCGTGGCCGCCGTAATTCTTATTGTTGGTGAACAGCGAATGCCACTTCATCAACACCTTGCTTCCGTCGCGCCCGCCGGCATAATAGATCTCGCGATCGCGGTTCTCGAGTTGCGGGACGTTCGTCGCACAGCCGCAGACGCCTTTCCAACTGTATCTCGCGCCCGAGCCTGCCCACAGCGACGACAAACCATACGGCAGAGTACCGTTCTCCATTGCGATGGCGAGCGGAAATTGAACATTGTGCCGCCGCTCGATCAAACCTGGATAATACATCCCTCGAAGCACTGCCTCAGCCGGCGCGCCGCCCTGCACCAAAACAAGCGGATTCAAAGCCACGCTCATATGCCCGTCGCGCATGCGGCTCAAAAAACGTTCAAACTGCGCCGGCGTCCGGTTGTGTTCGTATTCCCACATCCACAAGCTGCCGTCGCAACTCCAACGCATTTGCGTATCCGACGGATTTCCCGCAGTCGCGTCCATCTTATCAAGGTAATAATCGATCATCGTTAGGAACGCCTGCCGATACGTCGCCGCGTCCGCCAGCCAGTAATAATCCGTATGATCGTCAGTCCCAAAGTAAAACCGCCTCTGAGCCGAAATATTGATCGACAAAAAGAGGACGATGATGACGGCGATGAACCGTACGGAGATCCCTGAAGAAAATGACATATCCTTTACGAGACAATACTAACGCAATTCAAAGTGAATTAAATAAACAAACCGACATCTTTTCCAACTTTAGCGAAAAATCATTATTCATCTTTTTCGATCCCCCGACAGTGAAAGGACGCCGTAATTCCCGTGCCGCCGCCTGTTACAAATGCAACGTTAGCCTGTAAGATATTGTCAGCAAAAATTTTGTCCGTATCGAGAAAATGTTAGCACATAAATTTCAACGCAAAGTCGCAAAGTCGCAAAGGAAAATTTTTACCGCAGATAAACGCAGATCGACGCAGATCTATTTCGGGTCTAATTTTAAAGTCTTATCTGCGTTTATCTGCGTCCATCTGCGGTTAATTTTCTTTTCTCTCTCGCATCCTCGCGTCTTTGCGTCTTTGCATCTTTGCGTCTTTGCGTTAATTCTCTTCTCGGTTTCATGCGGTTCCAAGCCGACAGACATGCGAACACTCGTTCCAGCCGAAACGCTCGTTTATCTCGAAACAAACGACCTCGCTGCCGCCCTTCAACCGATCATCGACAGCAAACCATTCAACGAAGTCGCAAAAACCAAGCCCGACTTTTCTGTATTAAAAGGCGTCCAGCTAGCCGTCGCCGTCACCGGCTTTGAAACCTCCGAAGAGAACGTCGATGACGAACAAGTGATCGGGCGCATCCAACCGCATTTTGTCACCGTCGCCGACACGCACGCATGGAATTTCCAGGCCGTCGGTTTCGCCGAACAAAAGCTTGGCTCATTTGTCGCCAAGATATACGGCGGCGAACCGACGCTCGAAAGATCTGATAAGAACGGCGGAAAATATTTCACCTGGACCGCCCAAGACGGCCGCAAAGCCTACGCCCTCGTCATCGACGCCGTGATCTATTTCGGCAACGACGAAACGTCAATAGAAAAATGCCTCGCCGTCCGCCGCAACGAAGCCGACAGCATTGCAAAAGCTGCAAAAGTGCCGCCGTCTGATCCCAAGACACTCGCCTCGGGCCACGTCTCAACCGACGGCATCGCCCAGATAGCAAATGTTGTCGCAATAAAACTCGCCAGCGAAGCTAGCGATGAACATGAATTACAATCCATAATTGCGGAAATTCTTCCAAAATTGTTGCGGAATTCAATCATCCAAATGAGTTGGATGGCTGCGAAAACGGAACATGGAATCGAAGATTACTACTCCATCTCGACGCCGCCGGAATTGACGAACGGATTTAACCAGGCATTTATGGCGGGTGAGGATTCAAGTACGGATTCTTTTACAAACAATGCATTGGTCGCCCAGCTTCCGGCGAATACCGAAAGCGCCACTCGTTACAACTTAAAAGATCCACAAATGGCTTTGCGGACTGTTTTGCTCCTCGCCCAAAAGCAATTAGCCCCGCTCGTAGAGTCGTTTTTACCCGGCGTCATGCGAATCTTATTTGAGCCTTACGGCATCAGTGATCCGGATTTATTCCTTGGTTCGCTCGGTCAATACCAAAGGAGCCGCAACATAATTACGGGGCAGTTAAACTCAGAAAACAATATACCTGTCGTTGTTGCCGTCAGAGGAACGGATAAATCTACCATCAGGTCATTGTCCACTGATCTCAAGCTGCTGAAGCAGGACACTGAGCAGGGATCGATTGTCCAGAGCATTTGGAGCACCGAATATGACATACAGGTTGTGTTTGACGGCGATTTGATCAAGCTTGGGCCAAAAGATGATCTTCCCAACGTGGATGGCGTCAGAACCGGTGAACTTTCAGATATTCGGACGGACGACCTTCGTAAGCTCGCTGCAAGTAGAGCACCGATCGTGACGTTTGTTCGAGATCACGAATCGGCGCGCCGAATCGCGGATTTGATCGCTGGGACGCGGGCCGATGACACAAAAGCCGTATCAACTTCCTTTACAGAAACCCGCTTCACCAAAACCGGCATCGAGCGGCGAACAGTTTCCGACTTCGGCCTGATCGGGTCGATGATCGCTCAATTAGCTCAAGATTGATCTTGTCGCCAACGGCGACTGACATTAAAGCCTAGGGTGCAGCGAAGCGGAACCCTAGGCTTTTGCTAGATAAGAGACGAGCTCCCTAAAGGAGGAGCAACAATCGGACTGTTTCATTATTAAAATATATTGATATTTATGCAACATATGCTATGCTGAATAACATGGGTTCATTCCGTTTGATATTTGAAAATTAAACCAAAGTTGATAACAACTTACTTAAGTTTGGAACACTTGGAACATGTGGAACACTTGGAACACCTGGAACATGTGGAACACTTGGAACACGCGGAACGCGTGGAACACTTGGAACACCTGGAACGCGTGGAACACTTGGGACAGCTGAGAGATGGCATAGAGTCTTGTCTATCAGAGATTTAAATACTGCGAAAGTCTCGGGAAGATTCCCGATCTGTAATACAACGTATGAGTTTTGTAACAATTTGTATTACAG
>JBKJJR010000235.1:0-4632 GCA_046597835.1 Pyrinomonadaceae bacterium | reverse complement strand
GCTAGCCATATACATGCAAAACTCGCCGTGGTTTTGCGGCTCCTTTTCGTCAGTTTCGCTCAATATAAAATTCTCTTGTATGCGCGTGAGGAACTCCTCTTCCTTTAGGCCGTTGAGGTCCTTTACGACGCGATTGTAAGGCAGGATTCTCAGGTCTTCTGCCGGGTACATTCCGGCTACGACAAAATTGTAATCTTCTTCGCCCGTATGCAAGGGGTTGTCGGCGCGCATCTTATCGCGTGCGAGCTTAGCGCTCTCGGCGCGATGATGGCCGTCGGCGATATACAGATCCTCAACATCGATAAAGGCAGCGGCCCATTCGTCTGTCTGCTCCGCACGCCAAACGCGCTGCACGATGCCCTCGGGACACTCAAATTGGTATAACGGGGCGCCGTCGGTCATTGCTGAAAACAGGGCGTGAATCTTATCCGTCCCGCGAAACGCCAGAAAGATCAGCCCCGTCTGTGCCTTGACCGCCAGCATGTGTCCGGTTCGGTCCTCGACCTTGTCGGGCCTCACTTTTTCATGCTTTTTGACGTGCCCCGCTTCGTAATCATCTATCGCAACGCAGCCTACAAGGCCCGTCTGCGTGTGGCTCTCGGCGGCGAGCTGATACACATAAAATGCCCGCTCCGGGTCTTTGACCAGGAGCTCTTCTTTAATAAAGTTTTCCAGATTTTGCCGTGCTCGTGCGAACACTTTTTCAGGAGCGACAGTTTCTCCCTCGGGAAATTCCGCCTCCGAGCGCGTCACGCGTAGAAAGCTCAGCGGGTTTGCAGCGATGAATTGGCGCACCTCCGACTCGTAAACGACGTCGTACGGCACGCATGATACCTGCTTTGCGTTTTCCGCCGCAGGCCGCAACGCACAAAAAGGCTTGATAATTGACAAGTTTTTACTCCTGAGGCAGCGATTCCGGCTCGGATGTGATGCCAGGTATTTCCTCTACGTCCTCTCCGAACGCTTGTTTTTGCCTATTCAAAATTTCCTGCATCATCTGGTTTGCCTGGCCTTCCTTATCGATCTTCCAAACGCCGTCCTCGCGGACAAAAGGCACCGTTTCCCACGAACCGAACGAATTTTTTACCTGCAGCGTCGCCTTATCGCCTTCGATCTTTTCGCTGCGATATTCGACCGACTTTTGAGTCGGGTTAAAAAGCGTGTCGCGCTTGAGAATTTCATCGAGCGTCACGTTCTGTGCTTTTGCGTCGCGTTCATTCGACTTGATAGTCGCATCCGAAAGCAAGAGTTTCATCGTGTCAGTGTCTTTTTTCTTGATCGCCTTTGTGTATGTCTTAAAAGTCTCAAGCGGTGTCGATGGCTGTCGCTCACCACAACCAAACAGCAAGCTTATGACCGACAATACTAGTGGAATTGACCAAATACGCATTTTACAGCTACCTTAAATGAAGTTACCAAAAACATAGAGTATAACGTAAAACTGTCAGAACCGGCAGCGATAGCGACTGGGTTTTTAGATGGCAGAAATGGAAGCGACGGAGTAAAATCCTCTGTATCAGGAGTAAGTAATGAAAAGAGAACTATTAAATTCAGAAGAGCTGAACCAAGCTTTGGATACCCTCAACGGCTGGGCAACCGAAGATAAATTCCTAAAAAAACATTTCAAATTCGAAAACTTCGCCTCTGCTCTGAGCTTCGTCAACAAGGTCGCCGCCCTCGCCGAAGCCGCCGACCATCACCCCGACATCACATTCGGCTGGGGCTACGCCGACATCGCCCTCACAACCCACGACCGCGGCGGGATCACCGATGTTGATGTGTCGGTTGCAACAAAAATCGACGCTATCGGAACGTGAATTTCTAACGGCGGAACTCTTAAATTCCATCAACGATCGCGTTCAGCGTTGCCGAGGACCGCATCGCAGCATAGGCCTTTTCGGAATTCGGATGATAGTAACCGCCGACATCTTGTGGTTTTCCTTGCGCCGCGATCAATTCTTCGTTGATCTTAGCCTCATTTTCTTGCATCGCTTTGGCGACGGGAGCAAATTTAGAGGCGATCTCGATGTCTGCGGTTTGATCGGCAAGAGCCTCAGCCCAGTACATTGCCAGATAGAAATGAGAGCCGCGATTGTCGATTCCGCCCACCTTTCTGGCGGGCGACCTGTCATTGGCTAAAAATTTGGCGTTTGCGTCGTCAAGCGCATCAGCAAGGATCTGGGCTTTTTGATTGCCTTGCGTTTGAGCCAAATGCTCCAGACTGGCTTGTAAGGCCAGAAATTCGCCGAGCGAATCCCAACGCAGATAGCCTTCTTTGATAAATTGTTCGACGTGTTTCGGAGCGGAACCGCCCGCACCCGTTTCAAACAAACCGCCGCCGTTCATCAGCGGCACGATGGAGAGCATTTTTGCGGAAGTGCCCAGTTCCAGGATCGGGAACATATCGGTCAGATAATCCCGCAAAACATTGCCCGAAACTGAGATCGTGTCTTTGCCCATCCTGGCACGTTTCAAAGTTTCGAGCACCGCGTCTTTGACGTCCATAATTCTGATGTCGAGGCCGTTCAGATCATAATTTTGCAGATATTTCTCTACCTTTTTGATGATCTGCCCGTCGTGCGCCCGGCCTTTGTCCAGCCAGAAAATGGCGGGCGTATCTGAAAGCTTTGCTCGATTTACGGCCAATTTGATCCAGTCCTGGACGGGCGCGTCTTTGGTCTGGCACATTCTGAAAATGTCGCCATTTTGAACTTTTTGTTCAAGCAAAGTAACTCCGTTTTCGTCTACGACTTTCACCGTTCCTTCTCCTGAAATTTGGAAGGTCTTGTCGTGGGAACCGTATTCTTCAGCTTTTTGCGCCATCAAACCGACATTCGGGACGGACCCAAAGGTCCGCGGGTCGATAGCGCCGTTTGCCTTCATATCTTGAACGATCGCGTCGTAAAAACCCGCGTAAGTGCGGTCGGGGATGATGCAGACGGTGTCCTCTTCCGCTCCGTCTTTGTTCCACATTTTTCCGCCCCCGCGGACCAATGCCGCCATCGAAGCGTCGACGATCACGTCCGAAGAAACGTGAAAATTGGTGATGCCCTTGTCCGAATTTACCATCGCAATTTTCGGTCCGTTCTCAACTGCTTTTGCGATGTCCGCCTTGATTTCGGCTTCCTTGGGATGTTCCGCAATTTTTTCGTTGAGCGTTGCCAAACCGAAATTCGGATTTATGTCTAATTCTCTAAAAGTGTCTTTATATTTTTCAAAAATGTCTTTGAAATATGTTTCGACGATCGCCCCGAAAATGATCGGGTCGGAAATTTTCATCATCGTCGCTTTCAAGTGTGCGGAAAGAAGAATGTCTTTTTCTTTGCATTCAGCTATCGCGTTCTGAACAAAGGACCTCAACGCAGAAAGATTCATCACCGAAGAATCGATCACTTCTCCCGCTTTCAGCGGCGAGAGATCTTTCAGAACTTTTTCGGAACCGTCGTTTTCGTAGAAAACGATCCTGAATTTGCCGTCGTTTACGACGGTAGTCGAAGTCTCCGTACCGTAAAAATCTCCCGAATTCATACTCGCTACTGAAGTTTTAGAATCCGCATTCCAGACGCCCATCCGATGAGGATTTGCTTTGGCATAATTTTTTACGGCTTTGGGCGCGCGTCTGTCGGAATTTCCTTCTCGCAGCACAGGATTTACGGCACTTCCCAAAACGCGTGCATATTTTTTGTTGATGGCTTTTTCTTCGTCCGTTTTGGGCTCAACCGGGTATTTTGGCACTTCAAAGCCGTGCTTTTGAAGCTCTGCGATCGCTTCCTCCAACTGCGGAACAGAAGCCGAAATGTTCGGCAACTTTATCATGTTGGCTTCAGGTTTTGTCGCCAATTCGCCCAATGCGAAAAGTGCGTCAGGAATTTTTTGGTCGTCTTTTAGGTATTCAGGGAAATTGGCTAAAATTCTTCCCGCCAACGAAATATCCGGAACTTCAATCTCAATGTTTGCGGATCTTGTAAATACTTTTACGATCGGTAAAAAAGAATGAGTTGCCAACATTGGCGCCTCATCGGTTAGGGTGTAGTAGATTTTTGACATTATATTTGTTGCTGTTATTGAACTAAGCCTAACCCACGGATATTCTATAGTGCAAGAAAGCCGCTTGAGTCTGGACACTTGGCGGCGGGTAATACGGCCCTATGGAGATTACTACAAATAGACAGCCGATCGTTTCGATTATTATGGGCAGCAAATCCGACTGGCCCACAATGGAGATCGCTTCGAAGACGTTGACCGAATTTGGCGTCCCGCATGAGACGAAGATCGTCTCGGCTCATAGAACGCCTGACCTGCTGTTTGAATTTGCGAAGGGTGCCGAGGAGAGTGGCATTGAGGTCATCATTGCCGGTGCCGGCGGCGCGGCTCATTTACCTGGAATGTGTGCCTCACAAACTGTTTTGCCGGTGCTTGGTGTTCCTATTGAAAGTAAAGCCCTTAAAGGCCTCGATTCGCTGCTTTCGATCGCCCAAATGCCCGCCGGAGTGCCGGTTGGGACCTTGGCGATCGGATCGGCCGGTGCGAAAAATGCAGCTCTTCTCGCGATATCCATACTTGCGAACTCGCGCCCGGAATTAAGGAAAAAACTCCATTCGTTTCGGTCCAATCAGACAAAAGCCGTTCTCA
>JBKJJR010000251.1:0-2694 GCA_046597835.1 Pyrinomonadaceae bacterium | reverse complement strand
CCTTCGAGATCGTAAAATGCCGCTGCTTGTCCGTTTTTATTCATTCCGGCTTTGTGTTATGTTAGCTTCGATATTTGAAACCAAATATTATCACGAATAATTGGTTTTCGATAGGCGGCAACGGGCAAAGTTACAATTTAATTACAAATCGTAATTACTTTGTATCTACATTTTGCAGATCAATATGAGGCGAGCTATTTTTCCGGGTTCATTTGACCCTTTAACAAACGGCCATCTCGACATCATTAAGCGAAGCACGCCGCTTTTTGACGAGATGATCGTCGCAGTCCTGAACAATGCCGACAAACATCCGATGTTCTCGGTCGAGGAACGCTGTGAAATGATCAGTGAAGTCCTGCCAACCGTCAAAACCGGAAATTACAAGCTCATTGTTGACAGTTTTTCGGGCCTCACAGCCGATTTTGCCCGCGAAAGTGAGGCAACCGCGATAGTTCGCGGCATCCGAGCAGTCAGCGATTACGAATACGAACTGCGGATGGCTTTGATGAATCGCCGCCTAGAACCGCAGATAGAGACCGTCTTTTTGATGGCTGGCGAAGAATACTCATACATATCATCAACTCTGATGAAGCAGGTTTTCGAACTCGGCGGGCGCGTCGCCGGGCTTATTCCCGAACTAGTCGAGACCAAGATGCGTGAGAAGTTAGGAAAAAAGATTTAACGCTAGACGCGAAGATGCAAAGGCCGCAAAGGTTTTCTAAGCAAACTCTTAACTTTGCGTCTCTGCGACTTTGCGACTTTACGTTAAAATCTTTTCTATGATCAAAGCGGCACATCACGTCCAGATCAGCATCCCGGTCAACGCCGAAGACGAAGCCCGCGAATTCTATTGCGGTGTGATGGGAATGATGGAAATTCCAAAGCCCGAATCGCTCAGTGGACGTGGTGGATTTTGGCTCGAACTCGACGGATTTCAAATACATTTCGGAACTGAAGATGGCATCGACCGCTTGAGATCAAAGGCTCATGTTGCATATCTAGTGAGCGATCTGGAACACTGGCGTGAAAAATTAACCGAAAATGGATGCTCAATCAACGACGGCATCCCGATCCCAAACTATCATCGGTTTGAATTTCGCGACCCTTTCGGCAATCGTGTAGAGTTTCTAGAAAGGCAGGATTAACCACAGAGAACACAGAGATCCCGGAGCAAAAGATATTATAAGAAACTTAGACTTTTCTTTCGATTGTTCTCTGTGTTCTCTGTGCCCTCTGTGGTTAAAATAACTTATGGCAACATTCCCCGTTTCCAAACATGTAGCCGCAATGCAGGGCTCATCGACGCTGATCGCCGCTCAGGTTGCGGCCGATATGCGTGCCCAGGGAATAGATGTCATCGACTTGTCGGTCGGCGAACCGGATTTTGACACTCCCGAATTCATAAAACAATATGCGTGGGAAGGCCTCGAAAAAGGCTTTACAAAATACACTTCGGCGGCAGGCCTGGCGGAATTTCGGTCGTCGATCGTCGAGTTTTACTATAAGCGGTTCGGAGCCGAGTTCGGCTCAGACGAGGTTGCTGCGTCGTGCGGCGGCAAACAGGCTTTATTTAATGCGGCATGTTCGTTGTTGAATCCGGGTGATGATGTTTTGATCCCAAAACCTTATTGGGTGACGTTTCCCGCTATCGCCGCGTTTTGTAACGCCAATAGTGTCTTTATCGAAACCGACTCAACCGATTTTGTTTTGACCGCCGATCAGGTCGCCGCCGCGATCACGGACAAAACAAAACTGTTGATCCTAAATTCTCCAAACAATCCAACGGGCCGAGTTATTCCACCAGAAGAAATGAGGCGGATCGTCGAGGTTTGCACGGCACGCGGTGTTTACGTTCTGACCGACGAATGTTATCTGTTTTTCGCGTATCCGCCTGCGGAGCCTTTTACGTCGGCATCGCTTCCAGCGGAATTACGCCAATTTGTTTGCGTAGCGGGCAGTTTTTCCAAGACTTACGCTATGACCGGTTGGCGGATTGGCCATACCATTGCAAATCCCGAATGGACGCGTGCGATCGTAAAGCTGCAGAGCCATTCGGCGACGCATCCCACGTCGTTCGTTCAATATGCGTGTGCAAAAGCTCTTCAAGACGCCGACGCCACTATCGCTGCGGTCAATTCAATGACCGCCGAATACGAGCGCCGCAAAGATTGGCTAATTGCCGCGTTAAATGAGATAGCTGGATTCAAATGCGCGATGCCTGAGGGTGCCTTTTACGCTTTTGTAGATGTTCGTGGGATGTTGGGTGAAAGATTCAGGACTTCAGCCGAGGTTGCAGATCTATTGCTTAATGAAGCACATGTCGTCGTTACCGACGGCGACGGATTTGGGGCGGACGGATTCCTGCGTATCTCCTACGCGACATCAATGGAAAATTTGCAGAAGGCGGTCGATAAAATGAAGGCTCTTTTCAAATGACGTTTCTCTGCAGTAGCTCGTATAAAATCATCCCCCAGTCATCATTAATCCGATCTCCTCTACGGAGGTAACTTTCGGATCGACCTCGCCGACGATCTTTCCTTCCCGAATAATAAGCAAGCGGTCGGCGAGTGCCGTAACCTCTTCGAGTTCGGCGGATACCAGCAGAACGGCAGAACCAGCGTCGCGTAGGCCTATGAGTTTGCTGTGGATGAACTCGATAGCGCCGATATCGACACCGCGAGTCGGCTGGGAGAC
>JBKJJR010000136.1:0-3939 GCA_046597835.1 Pyrinomonadaceae bacterium | reverse complement strand
TTCAGCCGTGACCATCATGCCAAGCGGAAGCCCGCCCGCGGAAAGCTGTTCTATAGAACCATCAACGCGGCCGATCAAGGGCGGATTATGGCCGGCGTTGATATAGCGCAAGATTCCCGTTGCCGGGTCGAGTTCAGCGACAAAAAGCGTGACGAAGCGGTTAGAAGGCGTGTTTTCAGCCAGGTATTCATTTACCGAGACCACAGCGTCTTCCAGAGGTGTTTTTGCGGCAACCTGTCCGTGAATCGCGGCGTGAAGGCTCGACATCAAAAGCGCGGCGGCCGTTCCCTTGCCTGAAACGTCACCTAGAGCGATTAGCATCGTCCCGTCCGCACGAGGAATGAAATCGTAATAATCGCCGCCGATCTCGTAGCATGAAAATGAAATACCCTGGAACTCATAGCCCTCAACGGTTGGCGGGCCTGAGGGTTGAAACCTCTGCTGGATCTCGGTCGCAAGTTCAAGTTCGCGCTCCATTCTTTCTCGGTTGATCCGTTCGTCGAGCAAGCTCGCATTTTCGACGCGTATTGAGGCAACGGATGCAAGAGTGGTCAGAATATCAAGGTGTTCAGTCTTGAAGGTCGTGGCAGATGTAGGCGAGTCGGCGTAGATGATGCCAAAAACGTCGTGCTCGTCAACGCTCAACGGAACGGCGAGAACCGATCGAATTCCCTGCAAGATCAGTGTTTGGCTCGCAAATCGCGGGTCCTGTTGGGCGTCCGAGGTCAGAACCGATTTCCCGTTCTCGATCACCTCGTTCATTATTGTGCGGCTGATACGGACTTCGCTGATCGGTTCGTCGAGGCCGCGAACGCGGGCGACCTTTATGTCCATGCCTTCCTTCGATTTTTCGTTTCGGAGCATTATGATGACCCGTTCAGCCGGCACAGCTTGAAAGACAAGCGATGCCACCTGGTTCAGCGTTTCATCCAGCCCGCTTGATGAAAGCAGTGCGACTCCGACTTTGCTTATCAAACCGAGAAGATCGGTCCGGGTCGAAAATGACGCTTCCAGTATGTCGGTCGTTGGATTTTTACGCGACGCTAAGGATACAGTGGTTGTTGGATCCAGCGCCTTTGTGCTGTCGGCGATCAGGGTCGAACTTAAAGTCCGTGATTCCTGTAGATCGTCGTTAAATACTATCTTGGTTTCGCCGATCTGGATCTCGCCGCCAGGTTGCAGTGGAAGCGGATTTTTTACAGAAACGCCGTTATACCGCGTTCCATTGGCCGATCCCAGATCGTGCAGCCAGAACGCATCGCCCTCTTGTCTCACCTCGGCATGGAGACGCGAAGCAAAAGCATCGGGAATACAGACATCGCTGCGGGCTGAGCGTCCAATTGTAATCCGCAGACGCGAGAGCGGAAACTTGTCCGAGACTCCGCTTGGATGATTGACTAATAGATCCGCCATAATTTTATCAGCGCTTTCGGCGTCCCGACACGACAACCGTTCCGGCGATTAGATCGTGCAGGGCACGTCCGCTTTTGTTAACGGCGGCAAGTAAAAAGCCAAGCCCGAAAGTCAGGATAGTCACCAAATATCCAAATGTGTTCCTAAGAAATAAACGACCGAGTCGAACGGGCGTTCCGTCCATTCTAATCACGGCTATCCCGGTTATCAATTTCCCGATCGTTTGTCCGCGAAACAGCGGAAGGGCAAGATAGTTTATCACCCAGGCTAGTACGACGAATAACCAAACCGTAATTGGTAGGCCGGCGTTCGTCGATCCGTCGCTAAAGAATTTTAGAAACACAAGCCATCCGACCGGGACAGCAATGACCACCATGTAGTCAATAAAAAGTGCGGCGCAACGCAAAAAGAACGGCACTCGAAATGCGTTGGAAGAAAATTCAATGTCCTTTTCCATTTATGATACTTTCTACAAAACCGCTATCTGCGCCTCAATTGCGGGACAATTACCCCACCATGAAATGCAAAGTCGTATCGCCGACTCGAATTCGATCACCATCTGTAAGCGCGTGCGGCTTATGAGCCTCCAATCGCAGAGGATCTAACTTGCTAGAGACGATAGTCGTTCCGTTCGACGAGCCGAGGTCCTCGACGAGGAAATTGCCGCCTTCGCGCCAAATTCGTGCGTGCCTGCGCGAGATCTTGGTTTGCGGATCAAATCTCGAAAGATCGACCTCGGGAAATATATTTGACAGCGGGTCTCTGCGTCCCAAAAGAGTATCATTTTTTTCAAGGGTAAACACCGGCACCTTCAATTCACTTGTACCGTCAACGATCAGTTTCGCAGTCGCTGCCGTTCGCGTATAGATCTCGGAGTGGACGCCTTGCTGCGCGATCGGCTGCTTTGCTCCGCAGAAAGCACAGAACAGATCGGTTGCCACAATTCGCTGCCCGCAAAACCCGCAAAAGACGTGTTGATTCGCCAAACTGACCGCTTCGGGAATTTCGGTTACGCCGTAAGTTACATTGCCTTTATTTAAATTTCCCAAGTGAATGGACAGGAGCTTCTGCATTTCAGCCGCACTCGAGAAGCGGGCATCCGCATTATATTCAACGGCTCGCATCAGAAACCGTTCCATTTGATCCGAGAGCTGCGGATTTATTTGCCGCGGACGCGGATTTTTTTGAAAATCAAAGATGAGCAACGGGTTGTTCTGCGGGTCGGCACCGGTCAATAAATGAAACATCGTCGATCCGAGACTATAGATGTCGGAACGCGGCTCGACATTTCCGCTGAACAGCTCGGGCGGCGCATAACCCATTGTTCCGACCGCCGTGACGCCTTGTTCGCGGCCCTGGTCGACCGATCGAGCAATGCCGAAGTCGATGATCATTACCCGTCCGGTTTTTTCGTCAAACATTATATTTGAGGGCTTTAAGTCGCGGTAAACGATCGTCGTCGGCAAAGTGTGAAGGTACGCGAGAACATCGGTGATCTGAAGTGCCCATTCACAAACGGTTCGTTCATCAAAGCGTCCGCCGGGCTCGGCGCGAAGTCTCGACGCAAGATCTCCGCCCGTAATATATTTCATCACGAGATAAAACCGACTTTCTCGCTCATCAAAAAAATAGTCGTAGATAGTTGGTATTGACGGATGATCCAGCGACGACAGGATCATTGACTCGCGCCTAAAGTCCTCGATCGCTTTGTTTTGTCGATCTTCTTCGATGCTCGTTTGCACCATTTCCTTAACAGCCCGCTCGACGCCTCCGAGATTTCGATCGTTGGCAAGGTAAACTGCTCCCATGCCGCCGCCGCCGATCTTGCGAACGATCTCATAACGGGAATTCAAAATGATCCCTGCGATCAGGGGCTTTAAGCCCGATGTTTTCCCGTCGTTTTCCGGGTTCGAAACTGAGAGTGTAATACCCGAAGGCTCGGCAGATTCAGCCGTCTCGGGGGCCGGAGATACTTCCGAAGGGGCGATGTCGTTAATGATCACCTTTTCTTCCGGAGGTGTAAGCGGCAAGCCCCCCGTTTCATCGATCTGGTCGAGCCCATGGGTATTGCCGGCATTACCGCTCTTTTCCTCAGAATTCAGCGTAGGATCTTCCGCATTTTCCATCTCGATTTTCAGTGCGTCAGCGAAAGGCATATTGAGAGTATTGTCGAATACGGGCACGTCACTTTCCCCATTGTCCAAAGCAACAATAGTTGACACACCGCAAAAAGGACAAAATGATTGATCCTCAGCGATTTCAGAGCCGCATTTGTAACAGGTAGTCATGATCCCAGATGTGTCTCGAACTAAAGATTCACAAGAAACCGTAAAAAAGTTTTGCCGACGATCACTTCATCGCCGTCGTTGAGAATTTGCGTATTGCCGGGTAAAAGCCGCCGCCCGCGATTCACATAGGTGCCGTTTGTAGAACCGAGATCCTCGATAAAGTATGAGCCGTTGTTGCGCCGAATGCGTGCATGCCGCCGTGAAACTTTTGCGTCGTCGTCGTGCGTGTCGAGATCTA
>JBKJJR010000320.1:0-12369 GCA_046597835.1 Pyrinomonadaceae bacterium | reverse complement strand
AGCGTCCAAAGACAATTTGAATCTGAAAAAGGCCGAAAGGATACTCGATGAGGACCATTACGGGCTCGAAAGGGTGAAAGAACGAATCGTCGAATCGCTCGCGGTGCGCAAGCTTCGCGAAAAGCCAAAAGGTTCCATCCTGTGCCTCGTTGGCCCGCCGGGAGTCGGAAAAACGTCGCTCGGCCGCTCAGTCGCACGGGCGCTGAACCGCAAGTTCATTCGGCTTTCGCTTGGCGGCCTGCATGACGAAGCCGAGATCCGCGGGCATCGCCGGACCTATGTCGGCGCGATGCCGGGCCGCATTATCCAGGCGATCCAGCAGGCAGGCACTAATAATCCGCTAATAATGCTTGATGAGATCGACAAGGTTGGGGCCGATTTCCGCGGGGATCCGTCGAGCGCTCTGCTCGAGGTACTTGATCCAGAACAGAATTCCACTTTCCGCGACAATTACCTCGGCATCACTTTTGACCTTTCGAACGTAATGTTTATGACCACGGCAAATGTTCTCGACACGATCCAGCCCGCGCTTCGTGACCGTATGGAGATCATTTCGCTCTCCGGTTACACTGAGGAAGAAAAACTTGAGATCGCAAAGCGGCACCTGATCCCCAAACAGGTCGAAGAAAACGGTTTAGAGAAAGGCGACATAAAATTTGACCGACGGGCAATAACAAAGATCATATCCGAATACACGCAAGAGGCAGGCCTCCGACAACTCGAGCGCGAGATAGGCAAAGTTTGCCGTAAGGTCGCGAGAAAGAAAGCCGAGATCGAGGAGGAATTTACGGCGCTAAAGGTCGGGCCAGACGATGTAAAGGCATACCTGCGCGTGCCCCGGATCTTTACCGAGGGAGCATTAAAAAAGGACCAGATTGGCATTGTCACCGGCCTTGCTTGGACAGCCGTAGGCGGGGACATACTTTTTATCGAAGCTCTTAAAACCAGGGGGAAAGGCAAACTCCTCCTAACCGGCCAGCTCGGCGAAGTCATGCAGGAATCTGCACAAGCCGCGTTTTCATATGCAAAGGCCAGGTCCACAGAGTTAGGCATTGACGAAACCGTCCTCGAGAATTACGACATTCACATCCACTTGCCCGAAGGGGCAATACCGAAAGACGGGCCGAGCGCAGGCATAACGATGGCGACAGCACTGGTTTCGGTTCTGGCACAGCGGCCGGTGCGCAAGGATATTGCCATGACCGGCGAAATAACCTTGCGCGGCAACGTTCTGCCGGTCGGCGGCGTCAAAGAAAAGTTGCTCGCCGCGCGTCGGGCAAAGATAAAAACAGTGATCCTGCCTGAACCGAATAAACGCGATCTGGATGATCTTCCGCAGGAAGTTCGCGACGATTTGACCTTTATATTCGTTGAGAATGTGCGGCAGGTTTTTGATGTCGCATTAAGGCCAAGCATTTTGCCCGCAGAAAAGCCGAAAGCACGGGCGTCAAAGGCTTCCTAAATTGCCTTTGAAACGGCTATGTTCTTATCTTATAAGCCATTTTTGTTGACATTCGGGCTGTTTGATGTTAAATTTTTAAGATTAAAGTGCCATTTTTTCGTTTGAGTCGAAGATGTGGAACTTTGTGAATTTGAAGGCGTTTGAGTTATTAATGAAATTAAGCATTTTTAAAGTTTTAAGTTTTACAGCGGTAGTATTGTGTCTGTTTTGCTCGGTTTTGAGCGCTCAAACTCCCGAAGTGGTGAAGGCGCAGAATGCGGTAAATAAGGTACTGTTGGAATCGGGGATCTCGTTTAGGGAAGGTTTGTCTGCATATGAAGATAAGCGTTTGCCGGATGCTGGCGAAAAGTTTAATAAATCGGTTGAGGTTTTTATTTACTCTAACCTCAACATCCAGCGTGAGCCTAAGCTTCAAGGTTGCTATGACAAGCTTGTCGAGACGATCTATCGGATCGAATTTCCTTTAGATACCCGACTGCCGCAGGTCACAAATCTAGCCCAAACATGCAATTGGAACAACCTCAATGCGGCGTTGAAAATAGATAACGACCTCAGCGAGAGAATCGCAAACCTCGCAAAAAGCCAGATCCCAAAACTGGGCGGATCATTGACGGCCACGGTCGCCACAAACACGACGACTATTCCGAATGCGGTAAAGGTTGGTTTTAACTCCCAGGAATTTGAACCCGCGATCGGTGATGAACTAGCGCGACTTGAACTCACGCCTGATGAAAAGGATGTTGAAAACAATCCTGTCGCACAGCAGCAGTATCAATATATACAATACGCAGTCGCCAATAAATCACTCGGGTTTGCCTTTCAGGTTCATCCGATGATCCAGCAATACATAAATTACTATCGCGGACGCGGGCAAACTACTATGGAAGTAGGGCTTTACCGTTCGGGAATGTTCATGCTGATGGCACGCCGCATTTTTAAGGAAGAGGGAATACCGGAAAATGTCGCGTGGCTCGGCCAGGTTGAAAGCGCCTGGAAGCCCGGTGCGTTGTCGAATATGGCAGCGTCGGGTTTGTGGCAATTTATACCCGGAACCGGTTCCAGATACGGACTGCGTAGAACCGCGTATGTTGATGAGCGAAACAGCTTTGACGAGGCCACACGGGCGTCGGCACGTTATTTGAAGTTTCTCTATAACCGTTACGGAAACTGGGAACTCGCTATCGCCGGTTACAACTGCGGCGAGGGAAACGTCGATCGTGCAGTTCGGCGGGCCGGTGTTACAAATTTTTGGGCAGCCTATCCGTATTTGCCGCAGGAAACGCGTAATTATGTGCCAAATATTTTGGCCACGATCTTGATCGCAAATAACCCGAACCAATACGGTTTCGGCCATATCCGTCCGGCCGCTCCGCTGCGGTATGACCGCATAAGGATACCGGCTTCGACAAATTTGAGTCTGGTCGCACAGGCGTCCGACACGAGTGTTCAGTATTTGCGTTACTTAAATCCGCATCTTCGCAGCAATTCGACGCCGCCTGAACCTTATGTGATCAACGTCCCGGCCGGCCGCGCCAATCAAGTGGTCGCCGTTTTCCGCCGCATCCCGGCTGCCCAGATAAATAATACGAATCTTGCTAATTCATCTTCAGGCGAGACCTGGCAGAATATCTCGAACCGAACAGGCGTCAATGTTTCCGAACTCATGGCCGCCAATCCCGGAATGACGGTGCCGCGGGGTAAGGTCTTTGTTCCGGTAACTGGTAACAATGTTCAGAACATCGTTTACTCGCGTCCGACAAATTTAAATGTTTCGACGGCAAATCGTGTAAAAGTCGTTAAAGCCCGGGCTGGCGAGACGGTTGCTAAGGTAGCTGAGCGGTATAAAGTCAGTCCGACCGAGATCGCAAAATACAACGGCCTGCTGCCAAATACTGTTTTGACCGCGGGGCGCGAACTAAAGATTCCCGGCAAAAATAATTAGTTAGATAGACCTCAGGGTAAGCCGGGTTTTTTACAACCCGGCATATTTGCGCCTAAATGAAAGCATACGAGATCGCACAATTTGGAATCGACAACCTATCGCTTACCGAGCGCGAAATGCCTCAGCCTGGTGCAAATGAGGTCTTGATAAAGTTTCATGCCGCCTCATTGAACTACCGCGACGTAATGGTCGCGAGCGGGACTTACAATCCGCGCATGAAGCTGCCCGCAGTGCCGTTTTCGGACGGTGCAGGTGAGATCGTTGAGATCGGCGGCTCGGTTACTAAATGGAAAGTTGGGATGCGCGTTTGCCCCACCGTAATACAGGGCTGGATCGACAGCGAGCCGACAGCCGAAAGTTCTAAGACCGCAATAGGCGCGGGGAATTTTGACGGAGTGCTAAGGGAATACGGAGCATTCGGCGAGGAATCAATAGTCGGCATTCCTGAGCACTTATCGTTTGAGGAAGCTGCGACGCTACCTTGTGCGGCTTTGACAGCGTGGCAGGCTCTTGTTGTTTCGGGAAAGATCAAAATGGGTGACACTGTCTTGACGCTTGGCACGGGCGGCGTTTCGATATTTGCGGTCCAGTTCGCAAAGCTTTTTGGGGCAAAGGTGATCGCGACTTCGAGCAGTGATGAAAAGCTGGAACGCGTGCTACAACTAGGAGCAGACGAGACTATCAATTACCGGGAACGAGAGGACTGGGACAAGGCCGTCCTCGAGTTGACCGGCGGACGCGGCGTTGATCATGTGATCGAGGTCGGCGGGGCAGGAACATTGCAGCGATCCGCAAAAGCGGTTCGCGTTGGCGGGCACATCGCCTTAATCGGTGCTCTCGATATGTCGGGCGAATTCAATCCGGTGCCGGTCTTTATGAAGGGAATCCGCATGCAAGGGGTCTTTATTGGTTCACGACAGATGTTTGAAGAGATGAACGCGAAGATCGAATCGAGCGGCCTAAAGCCCGTGATCGATCGCATTTTCGAATTCGATCAGGCGAGAGATGCGTTGAAGTATATGGAAAGCGGGTCGCATTTTGGCAAGATCGTCGTCAAGATAAGTGCCTAAGCCCGCACGTGAGTAAGGGCGGAACACTCAGCGTTGAATGTACCGCCCTTACTCACGTGCGGGCTTGTGCATCAAGGGTTTTGCTTAATTGGCAAAAATTTTAGAGAATTGAACAAATTATTTCGTATTAATAAATATGTTAGGAGAAAAAATGGCACATTTTGCAAAAGAAGCAACAGACACAAATTTTGAATCGGACGTTTTGGGTTCGGATAAGCCGGTTTTGGTCGATTTTTGGGCGGAATGGTGCGGCCCGTGCCGCATGATAGCTCCGACGGTCGAGGCAATTGCCGAAGAGTATCAGGAAAAGGCCGGGGTTTATAAAATGAATGTTGATGAGAATATGAATGTACCGCAACAGTTCGGCATTCGTGGCATCCCAACGCTTATTCTGTTCAAAAGCGGCAAAGAGCAGGAACGCATCGTCGGAGCCGTAACCCGCGAAGCGATCGCAAAGGTAATCGAGAAATACGTTTAACTTGAGACAAAAACGAATTTGATGGAAAGGTTGTCTTAAAAGGCAGCCTTTTTTGTATTGGCTGCGGATAGCAACGGCCTTGCTCTCTAATTCTTCGCTGCTCCACAGGGGCGCATTGTGTTCATGCAACGTTTATCTATGCTTGACACGCGGTGTATAATGTAAAACGGATAGTGGAAAATGTCTGGCCTGGGGCAACAAATGCTATATGGCAAATCTTCTCTCCCCAAACGGGTTTATAGACGCTGTCCAAAAGTGTCCCAAACTGTCCCACGATGGAACGGTTTGGGACAGTGAAATGAATAGAGCTAAAGTAAATAACTGTATGAGGTTAGGTGTGTTTTTGGTGATCAGATGGGTGAAAATCAGTTAGCGATTTGGGACAGAGGTGGATTCCGAAAAAGTCAATGGATTCAACAACTTAGTATGTTTTGGGACAGTTGGGACAAAAAACGCGTGGGACACTTGGGACAGTGGGACAGTTGCCGCATGGTACAATATGAAAAATTCATGAGGTTGTCTTATATGCGCGTGAGAATGCTTTTTCCAATACTGTTATTTTTGTTTGGGATCTCTTTATGTGTGGTTGGCCAAGACACTAAGCCAAATGAAAAAGAAGAAGTTGTAAAAGTCGATACGCAGTTGGTTGACGTGCCTATTGCGGTCGTTTCGGCTAACGGCATGCCGGTACGAGGGTTGAAAGCCTCAAATTTTATTATAACCGAGGATGGCAAACGGCAGGAGATCTCTGATTTTTCGACAACCTCGGAACCGTTTGAAGTTGCTTTGCTGCTCGACACGTCAGGATCGACCCGGGGGGATCTGCGGCTCATTCAAAGCGCAGCGCAATTTTTCATTGCGTCTTTGCGGCCCGGCGATAGGGTGGCTGTCATAGCTTTTAATACCGAGCGCACAGATACCCAAGGGTTTGCAGTGAACGAAGTCGTCAGCCCGTTGACAGGTGACCGCAAACTGCTCAGAGCGGCAATCGATAACATTAAAACAAGCAACGGTACGCCGTATTACGATTCTCTGTTACAGGTCGTTGAAAAGGTCTTCCGCGATCCGCCTAAGGAAGAGTTTCGCGGCCGTCGGGCGCTCGTCGCTCTCACCGATGGCGTTGATTCGACCAGTGCGGCGAGCTTTTCTGAAGCGAAGGAAATGCTTGGCGACGCAGGCATCGTTACCTTTTTTATTCAGGTCGATACACGAGATTTTTTTGAGGAAGGCTTGCTCGGCAATTGCCATCTAGCAACTAGATTTTCCAGGGCCCAAATACGTCGTTATTACAGAAGCATTAACGCCAAAGGGAACGTCGAAAAGGCCGCGACCTTTTGTGAACTAGGTGACTTTGAACGCCTGGCTGTAAGCAAGCAATTATATGGAATAGCTGACACCGAAATGAACGAGCTGGCAAAGATATCGGGTGGAAAGGTCTTCCCGGCCGCAGACCTCACCGATGCTCGTGCCGCTTTCAAAAACGTCGCCGACGAGATAGGAACAAAATACTCGCTCGGATATTATTCCTCAAACGACAAACGCGACGGCACCTTTCGCAAGATCAAAGTCGAACTAAAAGGCTTGCCGGCAGGTTCTAAAGTGCGCACACGCGAGGGTTATACGGCACCACAGAACTAGAGAGTCAGCCGCGAATTACACTAATAGCACGAATAATCCTGCCTCAGAATTCGTGCTATTTGCGTAATTCGTGGCAAAATTGTTTTATGGGATCGAAATTTGGACGCATATGTTTAATGGTTCTGGACAGTGCCGGTATCGGCGAAATGCCGGACGCAGCGGATTGGGGCGACGCGGGCGCCGATACGCTCGGGCATATTCTCGAATCGCGCCATGTAAATTTGCCCAATCTCCAGGCAATGGGACTAGGCAATATCACCGTGCTTAACGGTCTTGCTGCTGTCATGCGGCCTACCGGTTCGTTTGGCAAATGCACCCTCAAATCCGACGGCAAGGACACGACGACTGGGCATTGGGAAATGGCGGGTATTATCTTAGAACAGGGCTTTCCGAAATTTCCAGACGGCTTTCCGCCGCGGATCATCAACGAGTTTGTAATGCAGGCGAAAGTTCCAGGCGTGCTCGGCAATTTACCGGCGAGCGGTACTGAAATAATCAAAGAACTTGGCGAAGAACACGTCCGTACGGGCAAGCCGATCGTTTACACGTCGGCTGACAGCGTTTTTCAGATCGCCGCCCACGAAGAGGTCGTTCCGCTCGACCGGCTGTATGAGATCTGCGAGATCGCCAGAAAAATTCTTCACGGCGATGACGAGGTCGCCCGTGTGATCGCCCGTCCGTTTCTCGGCAAAACAGCGTCGGATTTTAAGCGTACCGAGAACCGCCACGATTACGCCGTTCCGCCGCCCCGAAACCTTCTACCACAACTCAAAGACGCGGGCCTTGACGTTGTCTGCATCGGCAAGATCGCCTCGATCTATGACGGTATCGGTGTAACTCAAGATCTGCCGGCGAAGAATAATGATCAGACCGTTGACCAGACCATAAATGCCCTCAATGCTTCAACTAAAGGGCTAATTTTCAGCAACCTAGTCGATTTTGACATGCTCTACGGCCACCGACGCGACACCGAAGGTTACGCAAAAGCGCTCGAGCATTTTGACGGACAATTGACCGAGATCATCGACGCGCTAAACGACGACGATCTGCTCATTATGACGGCCGACCACGGCAACGACCCCACCAAAGAAGGTTCCGACCACACCCGGGAATACGTTCCGCTTCTCGTTTACGGCAAAAGGGCTGCTCCCGGCCTCGATCTCGGTACGCGGCAATCACTCGCCGACATCGGGCAGACCATCGCGGAGAATTTCGGCGTGAGAATTGAGAACGGGATCAGTTTCCTTTCCGACGTCGCTCCTTCTTATTGAGGAGAACACCAGCGGACGAGGCGAGGGAGGCGGGTTGCCTATTTACAGGCGACCCGGTGACGTGGCGGAACGCGGGCGGTTTCGTGCCAAATCTGATCCGTGAGTAAAATAAATATTGAACAAGCAACAAGCGTTTAATTCGAGACCTTATGAAACAATGTTATATAAAACGATCCTGCCTGATCGGAACAATTTTGCTCACGGCCAATGTTTTTAGTTTTGCTCAATCCCATGTCAAATCTGCAATTGTCACCATTGAAGAGAAAGACGTTCGTGCGGAAATGAGCTTTCTTGCCGGCGACGCAATGATGGGACGTGCCGGCGGGAGCGTATACGAACGGATCGCAGCTGAATATATCGGTTCGCAATTTATGCAGTTTGGCATCGAACCGGCGGGCGACGTCGATGCTTCCGGGCGGCGGACTTATGTTCAGTCCGTCACTGATCCCAAACGAACATGGAACGCGATCGGCAAACTTACAGGCACCGACAAAAACCTCGCGTCCGAAGTTATTCTGTTGAGTGCCCATCTCGATCACTTGGGGATGCGTGATAATGTTCCCGGCGAAGATAAGATCTTTAATGGTGCCGACGATGATGCGTCAGGTTCGGTCGCTGTTTTGGAGCTTGCCCGCATACTCGGCAGGGGACCAAAACTGAAGCGAACGGTTTATTTCGTATGTTTCGGCAGCGAGGAGTTGGGCGGTTTTGGGGCAAAGTATTTTGTCAGTAATTTGCCGTTTCCAAAAGAAAAGCTCATCGCCAATCTCGAATTTGAAATGATCGGCCGGCCTGACTTAAAGGTGAAACCCGAAGAGCTTTGGCTTACCGGCTACGAACGATCAAACTTGGGCCCCGAGCTCGCAAAACGCGGAGCAAAGTTGGTTCAGGATCCTCATCCTGAACAAAATTTTTTCCGCCGTTCGGACAATTATACTTTGGCAAAACAGGGAATTATCGCACATACGGTTTCGAGCTTTGGCCTGCATAAGGATTATCATCAGACGAGCGATGAGGTAGGAACAATTGATTTCGTCCACATGACGAGATCTATTAACTCGATGATCGCTCCGGTTAAATGGCTCGTGAACTCAAACTTCAAACCCGCATGGAGTGCTGGAAAAAAGCCGTAGTCGCGATCAAAAAAAGGCAAGCTGCGAATGGCGCGTCGAACACGAATTCGCCATTTATTCGTGACGTTCGTGTTATTCGTCGCAAAATTCTCTTACCGGGCAAAGCGATGCCCGATCATTGCTATCGGAATAAATGTCGCTAAACTCAAAATGATAAACCATAGCGGCTGGCCGGGCAGCATCATAATATTTGCGATCATTCCGAGCGTAAGTATGGAACCAACGATGATGGTCAGCGTCGCCCCCGGGCTCCAGCGCCGTCCCATTTTTGTGACGACAAATCCGCCCGCAAACGAGCCTAAAATATAGCCGATAAGAACAATGATATATGCCTTAGCCGGCCCGTTTGCCATATATTCGGCAAGCTTTGCCCGATCGGCCATTACCTCAGCAGACGGCGGCGAAACGACCATCGAATTACACATTTCGAATATCATAAAGATCGCCGTGGCAACGATAAATCCAGCCACGACCGCAAGTATCTTTCTTCCCATTTAGGTTCTCCTTGTATTGGACTATATTGTGCCGACGCTTATTTGTAAACCGAAACGATCAGGCAAGTCAAGACCACTTCCAAAAACCCACTTGCAATTATGTCCCGATATGTGCATCATAGTTATGTTAATCCTTCTCTCGCGTGTGGAAAAAACATACGCGCTTCGTCTTTAACGGTTTTTGGATAAGTTTGAGAGCAGGCCAGTTAGATAATTAGAAGTCACTCTCAGCAGTTTTGAGTATCCGACATCGTCGCCTTTGCAGTAGTTAGTTACACCGCAAGACATTTCGATTCGACGCTTCTTTAGAATTCCCGAAAAGGGAAAAGGTAAATTTAAAATGTCAATGAAACTTTACGTAGGAAATCTTTCCTTCAACACATCAAATCAGGATCTGAACGACCTCTTCGGAGCGATCGGAGCTGTCGAATCAACAAACATAATCGAAGACCGCGAAACCGGCCGCTCACGCGGATTTGGTTTTGTCGAAATGGCGTCACAGGCTGATGGCGAAGCCGCCATCTCGCAATTGAACGGCAAAGAGGTCGACGGGCGCGAGCTTAAGGTCAACGAAGCCAAACCTCAGGAAAAACGCGGCGGCTTTGGCGGCGGTGGTGGTGGTGGTGGTCGCGGCGGACGCGGCGGCAGCGGCGGCGGTGGCGGCTATGGCGGCGGCGGTGGTGGCGGCTATGGCGGCGGCGGACGCTACTAATTAACTGGACACTAAGCGTTTATAGAGTGAGGCCGGCCGGGAATTTGATTCTCTGCCGGCCCACTTATTTTAAGAAAAGATGTGACGGGCAGATCGTTGCCGGGGACGATCGCAAACCAATCCCTTCGCGGACTCCGGACGCTATATCTAGAGTCCTTCTCACAATGGTAAATTAACAAGATCGTCGGAAAGATGATAAACTAATCACATGTCATACAGTCCGTTAGCCATCAAACGCCGCCAGATACTTGGGGATCTTTACGCCACATGCGACACCGTCGAAATGGTGCCGGTTCATATCGACAACGCCCAAGGCGAACTGATCGGCCATGCCGACGAGAGTCTTGGCCATTACGCTGACGCCTATCTATTTCATGTGCCGGAAGACATCTGCAAAAAACTATCGACAGGACACTATATTTATTCGTTCGATTACGATTACTCGGACCCGGCCGCAAGCGGCAGAAACCGGCGGATAAGGCTCAACTACATATTTTTAACGGCGCGCAAACTTCCCCAAGCCGTCAGCCGCAGCTCAAAGAAAGCCGCAGCAGCCCTAGCGGCACTTGGAACTGAAGCTGCTGAAAGTTCCGCGGAAACGGCTTAGACTAATCGTCCCGAAACCGCGACCGTCAGCGGATACTCGAAGCCCCTTTTAATCTACTCTTTATTAGCGCCGAGGTTTTGCTCAGCCGATTTGTTTGATTGACGATAAACATTATTTTCACATGAGTGCCACGATGCTTATCTACGAGATAACAGCGACGGTCGATGCAGATATTGCCGCCGAATACGAAAAATACATGACCGAGCGGCATATTCCCGCTCTGCTGGCGACTGGCCACTTTGCAGCCGCTTTTTTTGCCAAAAACGGTTTGCAATACCGCATCGGTTATCACGCTGATTCGAAGGAGCACCTCGTCGCATATCTGGCGATCGACGCCGAGCTCCTGCGTGGCGACCTTACTCAGAAGTTTCCCGCGGGAATAGAGATCGCAAGGCAAAATCTTGAGATCATCGGTCTGTTTTCTAGTAACGAGGAAAAAGCATAATAACGCTTGGTTGAGATGATTTTCGCGGTGTGGTCATGAAGTTTACCATCTGCGGCTTTGATCTCCGCCTTTGTGCATTTCTCTCTGCCTCTTTGTTAATCTAACAACATGCTTATACTTGGCATTGAGAGCTCGTGCGATGAGACAGCCGCGGCGGTGGTTCGCGACGGGCGCGAAATTGTGTCGTCGGTGATAGCCTCACAGATCGAAATGCACAAGCCGTGGGGCGGCGTTGTTCCGGAGCTTGCCTCGCGAGAGCATCTTGAGAAGATCGAGCCGATAGTTGCAGAGGCGCTCGCGCGTGCTGACATTTCTATACGCAGCATAGATGCCATTGCTGTAACACAGGGACCTGGACTTATTGGGTCGCTGCTGGTCGGTGTGTGCTATGCGAAATCGCTTGCGTACGCGCTCAGCATTCCGATCATCGGCGTAAACCACATCGAAGGCCATGTGTATTCGGTGGCATTCGAAAATCCGCCCGTCGATTATCCTGCACTCGCCCTCATCGTTTCCGGCGGCCATACAAATATTTTTTACATTCCCGAAGAGGGCTTATACAAAGTCGTTTCGCGAACGCGCGACGATGCCGCCGGGGAGGCGTTTGACAAGGTGGCGAAAATGCTTGGGCTGGGTTATCCGGGCGGCCCGATCATTGAGAACCTTGCGAAAGACGGTGATCCGTCAAAGATCAAATTTACTAAGGCAAAGATCTCGGACGGACGACCCGATCTTAGTTTTAGCGGGCTAAAGACCGCTGTCGCAAGGTATCTGCGTGAAAACGATATAACACCGTCCACAAACGGCAGCAAGCCCACTCAGGCCATCAAAGACGTGGCGGCCAGTTTTCAAGCGGCCGTGATCCAATCGCTCATTGACACTTTGGAAAAGCTTGCGGTCCAATTGGAACCAAAGACACTGATCGTCGCCGGCGGAGTGGCATGCAATCTCGCACTTCGGGTTGCCGCAGAAAGGGCCGGCAAAAAATTGAACCTACCCGTATATTTTCCGTCAAAACACCTTTCGACGGACAATGCGGCGATGATTGCCGCTGCCGGATATGCGCACCTTAAAAACGGCGGGAAGTCAGATATGCGAATGACGGCTGACATTACAA